>JBAXTC010000128.1:0-13953 GCA_037130375.1 Verrucomicrobiota bacterium
GAGAAGGCCAAAGATTATGGAGTGCGCCGGCAGAGCGTAGCGGCGACGGCGCTTTCCCCCTGCGCGGAGCGCCTGCGGTCACTAACCAAGCGAACTGAGGAAATCAGATATGATACGGAATCGGCTACGCCGGAAGCCAAAGCGCCGTCGCCGCTACGCTCTGCCGGCGCACTCCATAGTGAGGATCTGCTCACCGACCATGAACTTGAATTCACATTCCCGTCCAAACTTGATCTCTCAGATGCTTCTCTTGCACTCCACCGCGGACGGAACGAAGTTGGTGGTGGCGGCAGGCGATTATTCTGAAAACTATCCCTTCGCGATCTACACCTCGACGAATACCGGTGCAAGCTGGACATCCAATGCTGCACCCAGCCTGCAATGGACCGCAGTGGCCTCATCAGCGGATGGGACGAGGCTGGGCGTCCGCATGAATCTCAACCGCCAAGGCCAAGGCTGCCGCTTCTCCCGCATCAAGGCCGATGGCCGAAAGAAGCAAAGCGGGTAAATCACTTGGGAAACAGGGTTCTCAAGGTTTGGAGGTCGTTTGCCAGCATTTGCTCGGTATGGAGCGGGATGCCGCGCTCCTCCAACGCGCGTTGGAAGCTGAAGAAGTCCACGCCCGCCAGTTCAGCGGCGGCGATCTTTCCGACCCTCCCGCGGGCGTAGAGCGCGCAGCCAAGTTCCAGCCCGCATTGCCCTTGAGAGGCCTCCACTGAGGCGCCTTGAATCTCCTCGAACACAAAGGCCCCGTATCCCACCACTTGGTCGCGCGGGCCAGCGGTGTCGCCGGAATTACGCAGATCGACCGTGCGCGCTCGCAGACCGTGCTGGCGCGCGGCCTCGAGCAGGCCGCGAATGGGTATCCGGCCACAGGCATGGTTTTCTCTGATGCGGCCGGGTTTCAGGGCCTCGATGGCTTTGGCCGTGGTCCGGTCCAACCGCCGCGCGGTTTGGGAATCGCAATAATGGCTGAGGTCAGAACTGATCACAAAGCGGGTTTCCGGGCCTCCCCAGAGTGCATCGAGGACTTGGCTGATTTCTTCAGCGGTGGCGTCGCCGACAGCCAGGGGAACCAGGGTGAATGCGCTGAGCACCGTTTGCAGGAAGGGCAGTTGCACCTCGATGGAATGTTCACGCGCATGGGCTTCGTCCAACAGGGTGACCTGTGGCAACGATTCGATCAGGCGGACGGCCTCGACATCCACCGGCACAATCCCCAACGGCGTGGCGAAAGCTTTGGCGGAGGTTGTGGCCACACCGGTCAAGGCGATGTAATGCGATGGTCCCAAGACCACGACCCGCTTGATCAAGTCGCGCGCCGGGATAAGCTGGGCGTAGGCGGAAGCGGCGATAGGTCCGGAATAGAGGTAACCGGCATGAGGCGCGATGATCGCCTTGGGCGCTGGCGTGCTTGTCGGCGGCACTGCGGCGAGCAAAACGCCAATCAGATTCCGCAGTTCGACCGCATCACCGGGATAGAATCGGCCTGCGGCGGCCGGCGGACGGGTGCTTTTCGGGTCGGCTGTCATAGATTTGGCCAAGCTTAACTGAGCCGCACGCTGCGTGGCAAACGGCTTTGGTAATCGGCCGGACCTTTGCCGGTCTGCACCTCGGCCGCCCCTCTGGCGGGCCAGATTCCCGGAATAGCGGCCTGGCAGCTCGGGCACTTGCCGTCCGGCGTGACGTTGTATTCACGTATCAGGTAGCCAAAGCGATCGATTAACTTTCCGTGGCAACTTGGGCAATACGTATTCTCCCACGGACCGACGCGGCCGGGCGCATTGCCGGCATAGACGAAGCGCAGCCCCTCGGCTGCGCCAATCTCAGCGGCGCGGATGAGCTGGGCCGAAGCGGTGTTCGGCGGGTCCGTCATCTTGTAATCTTTGTGAAACGCGGTGACGTGCCAGGGTATGTCGCGGCTGACGGAAGCGAGGAATTGCGCCATCTGGCGCAGTTCGGATTCGCTGTCGTTGAAACCCGGCACCACGAGCGTTACCACTTCGAGCCAAAGGCCGCGCTGGTGGACCATGCGGATGCTCTCGGTGACGTGTTCCAGTGTGCCGCCAAGCGTGCGATAGTGTTTGTCGTCGAAGCTCTTGAGATCGATTTTGTAAGCGACGATCCACGGGCGCAGGAAATCGAGCGCTTCGGGCGTGGCATTGCCATTGGAGACGAAGGCGCAGGACAGGCCGGCTGCCTTGGCCTGCTGAAAGACCGCCACGGCCCATTCCGCGGTGATGAGCGGCTCGTTGTAACTCGAGACCACCAACCGCGCTCGCTGGCGGCGGCCGATGCTCACCAGTTGTTCGGGAGTGACCGATTGGATGGGCACCCGCAAAGCTTCGTTCCGCAACGCCTGGCTGGTCACCCAGTTCTGGCAATAGGAACAGTGGAAATCGCAGCCCACCATCCCGAAGGTCAGCGCATCACTGCCCGGATATAAGTGGTAAAACGGCTTCTTTTCGACCGGATCACACTGGACGCCGGCGACGTAGCCGAACGGGACGCGCAACTGGCCGCCCTCGTTGAAGCGCACCCGGCAAATCCCGCGGCGTCCGGCGTCGATGAGGCAACGATGGCCGCAGGCGACGCAACGAATCCGGTCCCCCTCCGCATGCCACAGCGAGCCAACCGTCGTGTGGCGCCCGAGAACATCCGCCAAGGCCTCGCCCGCCACGCTCGGTTTCGTCGCCCTCGGCGAAGCTGGCATTGCGTTATCGGTCTTGAGGCCGGAAGTTGGCGTTGGAAACGTCATGCCGAATTTTACATCCATCGAATGAAATGTGAGACTCGGCACGGTCTTTGTCAAAACGCTTCACGCAAACGAATCACACGCGTTGAAAGAACCAGTAGGCCCCGGCCAACGCCACGAGGGCGGAGCACGCCGGCACCCAGCGCTTTACGAATACCGGTTTGGTTCGGAGCTTCCAAATCAGCGGCAGAACGATGGCGGCCAGGGCGATTTGCCCCAGTTCGACCCCAAGATTGAACCCGAGCAATGGCAGCGCCACGCCCCCGGCGTGCGCGCCGATGCCCATTTCCCGCAGCACCGAGGCGAAGCCAAATCCGTGAATCAACCCGAATGCGAAGGTCAGCCGCCAGCGCCCGTGGGGATCGCCGTGTTTCCAGATGTTCTCCACGCCGACATAGATGATCGTCACCGCGATGAGGGGTTCGACGAGGCGGCTGGAAACATGCACAAGATCAAATGTCGCCACCCCGAGCGTGATGGAATGCGCGATGGTAAAACAGGTGATGACCTGGAGGGCCGATGTGAAATTACGCGTGACGATGAGCAGCGCGAAGAGGAAAAGCAGGTGATCATAACCGGTGAGGATGTGTTCCACCCCGAGCCTCAGAAACCCGGTGAAGGAGGGCACGGACGCGGGTGACGCCGACGCCGCGCTCGCCGGCTTTTCAGGATCGAGCCGAACCATGACGAGCGTTGAGTTCCGGTCCAGCAAGCGTCCGGCAATGGTCTGTCCCGCCGGATCGAGCAGCGTGAAGAACATCCGGTGGCTGGGGGTGAGTAATCGAATGACGGGAAAATCCAGGTCCAATTGGCCGAACTGCACATCCGGAAAGGTCAGATTCACGACCACGTTGTTGCTGGTGTCGAGCTGGCACCGAATGGCACCCGGTTCGGCGGACACGCCGTCGAATCGGATTTGGCAGTTGGTGGCGATGGCGGAGGCCAGCCTCTCGCGGCCCAGGCTGAATTCCTCCTGCGACACGCGCCCGTCCTGGTTGCGGTCGAGCGGCATGAATTGCTCGGTCTCGCGCACGGCGAAGGTGAGTGTCCCATCAAGCTGGTTCGAGTGCCATTGCCACGTGGCCGTGCTCAAGCCCACGTCATGCCCCAAACAGACGGCCGTCCCGCACAGGGCGGCGAGCAGCAGAGCCATTCGTTTTCGTCTCGATCCGGACTTCTTCATCACGCAAGGAAATCCAATGGTTCCCTGGCATCCCGGTGCTGTCGAGTTAACGCGCACGGGATGGCACCTGGCTGTCGTCGCTCCCGGCGCGGAGCGCCGCCAGAGAACCCGCCACTTTCCCGCGCAACTGAACCATGCCGGGGGACCCGCGCATGCGCGGTGGCAGAGCGTCAATCGCTTCCAAGATTGTTGAAAATGCCACCTGCGCTTCCCGCGGCTTCCCAGCCGCAACAAGGATTTCGCCTTTCCGTGCCAGCCACGTCTCCTTCCGATTCGCCCGGGCGATGATCGTCTCCAGCCGCGCCAACGCCTGATCCGGCCGCTGGCGCTTCAATTCGTAATCCATCGCCACCTGCTGGAAAGCCACGACCCAACCCCACCGGGCCAGACCTTCATCCAGCCCTTTGATGGCCTCATCCGCGCCGGACTCGGCTGCTTGCAGACTGGCGCGTTCGAGAAACTCCTCGAGCGAGAGGCTGTCCAGCAAAGCGATGCCGCGCGAGTAATCGACGATGGCCGACCGGCGTTCACCCAGCCGGGTGAGCACCCGCGCACGACAGAACAAAGCCGCCCGGTTCGTCGGAAAACGGGAGATGAATTCATCAAAAGCTGTCCGGGCGGCTGCATCCTCCCCCAGAGCGACGGACAACTGCGCCCGCCCAAACAGGAGCGCAGCGGAGTTTGGCGCCAGTTTCGCGGCTGCCGCGTAATCGCCTTGCGATTCCTTCAAGCTCCCGTGCAGCCGGTAAGTGTCACCGCGCTGAATCAGCGCCTCCACATTATCGCGGTTGGTGCTGATTTGCGCGGTAAGCAGGCTGATGCGCGCGAGCAGATCCTCATGCGCCAAAACCCGCCCCGCGGTGGCGGCGCCTAGTGCCAAGCCGAGGGCGATGACTAAACTGGCCTTCATCGGGTGTGCCGGTGGCGGGACGCTCTCAATTCTGGAAAAGCCGCCGAGCGGGTCCGGACCCACCTCACTGAGGGGTGCGCGCGCGGAACGAGCGAAACGCGGAACCCGCAGGGACCGAGTTGGTAACCATTGGCGGGCCGCTGGCGGGGATGGTGTTGGTGGCAAAGGCGGTCCAGCTCACCAGGTTGGCCGAGCTTTCCAGCACATAACTGGTGCCGGGCTTTCCGGCGACGGTGAGCGTCAGCGCGCCGCCGACCGGCGCCGTCGTTTGCCAGCCGACCACCGGCACCCGGCTCTGCAGCGTGAACATGTCCAGGAGTTGGTTGCTGACGTTGTAGGTGTCCCAGGAAAGCGTCGGCCCGTTAACTTCCATGATGTCGAAGTGATACTGGCTATATTCCACCTGCACAAACGGCCAGGACGCCACAACCTCGGTGTCAATGGCGCCCCCGCCGCCTCCGCTGACAATATACACGACGCCGTTGGTCGCGCCCCGTTGATAGGCGTGCATGTGGCCGCTGATGACAATATCCACGTTTTTCTGGGTGAAGAGCGGCACCCAATCGTTGCGCACAAAAGGTTCTCCCGTATATCCGCCGCCATTCCACAAGTTCGCGTAGGGTGGGCGATGGAAACAAACGATGCGGAAAGCAGCCTGCTGGGTCTCGGGGCGGCTGAGTTCCGCTTGCAGCCAGTTGTATTGTTCGGGAGAACCGCCGGTCGTGGTTTCGCTGTCGAGAAAGATGAACCGGCTGTTGCCGTAATCAAAGGCGAACCAGGCTTCGTTGCCGGGCAGCGTGCTGTAGGCGTAGGAAAGGGCGTGTTCGCCGTCGTGATTGCCGCGCGCGTAGATAACCGGCGTCGTCTGGGCGGCGTTGAGCGTTTCGAGCGGTTTGAACCAATAGTCATGCCATTCGGAAATGGCGTTGCCGCTGTTCACCATGTCGCCCGCCACGCAAATCATGTTCGGCGCGTGCGCCAGGAGGTTGCTCACGTGCTGTGCGAGGGTGGTCGTGCCGGCGTGATTGTCCCCCCACCACGCTGTGACGAATGGACTCGAGCGCTGGGGCGCGGTGGTGAACGAGTAAGTTGCCGTGGAACTGGCGCCGCTGCGGACGCGATAGACGTAACGGGTCTCCATCTCCAAACCCGGAATAGTGGCGCGATGCACAAAGTGGGCGGCATCAATTTGCAGCGTCTCAATCAAAGTTACGGTGTGCTCGCTAATGTTGCTGCGGCCCCAGTCCACATAGTGACGCGCGAGGTTGCTGTCGGTCTCCCAAATCAGAGCCATGGCGTCAGGGCGCACGTCCTGAAGCATCGGCAGTTTGGTGATGGTTGGTGTCGGCAACGGAAAAGGCTTTTGCAAACGGACGCTGAGATCGTCCGCCATGCTGTCATTGTCGGCGTCGCGGCGATGTTTGCCGATGACTTCAAGACGGAGTTTTCGCGTGCCCGCGGGCAGCAAGCCCGAGAGATTCCGCTGTAACCAAACGCTGTCTGCCGCGATAATGCAGCGCATGGCGGACAGTTCCCGATCCGCCCCATCGAGCCAGCCGACCCGGCAGAATACCTGATCGTCAAACGTGCCCGCGCCGTAGAAATTCCGCAGCCACGCGGTGGCGTCGAGCGCGGCCCCGGTGTCGAGATCATTGCTCGTAAACCCGGCGGCTATGAGATCAATGTCCTGCCGGATAACGGCGTTGGCGGCGGTGGTGTTAATGCCGCCGTGGAAGAAGTTGGTGCCGCCGTGCGGCGCGCCTTTCCCGCCGGCGCTCGTGAGCACGAGCGGACTGCCGGCAACGGTTTGCCAGTCGGCGAACAGCGATTCAAAGCCGCCATTGGCTTGCAGCGGTTGACCAAACAGCGGGTTTAGCGCGCCGGTCGAGCCGAACACGGAAAAATAGCCGTCGGACTCGTCGGTCACCGCCGGATAGCTGACAGAAGTGAGTTTGATGCGGTAGTCGTTGGTGTCGCCGAGCGCCGGATGGATGGCCCACACGTAGTTGCTCTGGCTCAACGCAACCTGCGCAAGGCTCTGGAAGAAACTCCCGCCGCGATAGAGCTCGATCTGAACGAGGCCGCCGGGATTCTGCACCGTCCATGAAATTGTCCTCGAGGTGCCGGCTTGAAAGCTCTCGCCACCATTCGGGCTGACAACGTGGAGGGCGCTGGGAGACGCTGGCGTCGGGATGCCGACGGCGGAGGCGCCGCCGAGCGCGGCGAGTTCGACGGGCAACATCGCAACCGGGCGGAGTTGAACACTGTTCACCAAGCCACCGGCATTTTCCTGGTCGTTGTCGGCAAACAGCAGGACTGTCGTTCCCAACGCCCAACGGCCATCGAGCGACAGCCCGGTGTTTTGCTGGACCTGCGTGCCGTTGATGTAGCTCGTGAAGGTGCCGGCCACGTTGTCCACTACGACGGCCAGGCGGTTCCACGTACCGTCGGCGACCGTGCCGCCGTAGTTGCCGGAGATGCCGAGGCCCTGGCTCGGGTTGACGAACCACTCTGCGTCTTCAGTATTGGCGGGCGTGGTCTGGTAAAGTGCCGCCCAACCGGAGGGCCGGCTCGGGAACATGACATCGAAGATGAGTGTGTATTGGTTAAGCAGGCTGCCACCGCCGTTCGCGCCGAGGCCGTGCGCCATCGTGAAATAGGTGCCGCGAGTGAATGAGGCGACCTGCGCCGCGCCGCCGTTGAGAGTCACGTTCGAGAAAGTGACGCCGGCGCTCGTGGCGGGGGCGGCGTAGCTGGGAGTCAAGGCGGCGCCGCCAGCGGACGAGTTGAGATCGCCGTTGAAATCGTACTGCGCATAGTCGGGCGCGGTCGCCGGAAGCGCAATGCCCGCGGCCGTGGCACCGCCCAAGGCGGCGATGTTGCTGTCGGGCAGGGCGGCGTCATGAATCTGGATGCTGTTCACGAAGCCCGATCGGGTTTCATTGTTCTCATCGGCAAACAGCAGGGCGGTTGGATTCAATGACCAGCGGCCATCCATCCCATCCAGGTCCTGCGTTCCCACCAGCGCGCCATCAATGAACTTGCGCAATCGCTGCGTCGCGAGCGTCAGGTCCACGACGAAAGCGACGCGATGCCACGTGTCCGCTGGGAGGTGGCCGTCGTATGCGCCGGAGATGCCAATCCCGTTCCCGGGGTTGACGAAAAACTCTCCGTCGTTGCTATTGTCGGGACTGGTCTGGAACAAACTGCGATATGTCCCGTCGCTGGCCGCGGGGAACATGATGTCCATGATCAGGGTGTACTGATTCACGGAGCCGCCGCCGCCATTGGGCGCGATACCGTGGGTCATGATGTATCCCTGGGCGGGCGTCGTCGCCGGGAAATTCATGACGCGGGCCGTCTGGCCCCCGATGGTCGCCGTGTTGAAGATCGTCGTGGCCGCCGTGTCGCCGCGATAGGCCAGCGCCGTGCCGACCGTGGCGGAGAGGTTCCCGCTGTTGAAGTCCCATTGGCCCGTGACCATCGCGCGCGCCGAGACGCCCAGAACGAGGATCAGGGTAACCGTGAGGCCGGTAAGGATTCGTTTCATGAAAGGGGTCTGTTTATGACTTAGGTGGTTTTGCCGTGCTTTGGTTCAGTTAAATATAAGAGAAACTAGCATAAGCGGGTGATGATGTGTATCGCTTTTTTAGGGGGGGCGCAACATAAAGCGGTCCTCGTCTGATTGCTCCCAGGGCGGATTCAAGAAACCGTAGCCGCCGACGGCAGTCGGCGCTAACACTCCGATAATCGACGAAAAGTGCGCCGACTACCCTCAGCGGCTACAAATGTGTGGGTTCTTGAATCCGCCGTGGACTGCTCCGTATCCGGGCCAGCGGTTCAGAACCTTGCTTTTGCCGGGTGAGGGTTGGGAAGCGAGGTTTGAGTGGTATGACCTGGCAGTGGCGTTGACATGGCTGGTTGTCTCAACCATAGTGAATCAGTATGACGATTAAGACGCTCCGAGAACTGCGTGATGCGGCTCCGTTCAGGCGGTTTGATATTCAACTTGCGGACGGCCGCACATTGGCAGTGGCAACCCCCGATCACATGTTCTTCATGCCCAACGGCAAGGAGTTTCTAGTGGTGTTGCCGGATGACGGATTTAGGTTTGTTGATGCGGCTCAAGTCGTGAGCGCCGGGCGCGGCGCGCGCAAAGATGCGCTGAGGGTGTAATCCTGCTTACGCCTGCGGTCTGACTGGGCAGGTCGGGCATTGAGAGAAAGGCCGCTCTCCCGCGCGGCGTATTCGAGGCACGCGCGAATGTCATCCGCTTCGAGATAAGGATAGTCTTCGAGAATCTCCGTCTCGGGCACCCCGGCGGCCAGGAGGTCGAGCACGTCCTTGACGCGAATGCGCATCCCACGAATGCAAGGCCGCCCGCCGCATTGGTTGGGATTGAAGGTGATACGTTCCGCAAGTTGCATGTCCGGTATGAAGCGCCTTGAGTGGCTTCTCGCAAGCAGGGTTTCATCCGAGTCGTGGTTTTGTCCAGTGGCAGACCTTGGCGACGAAGGCCAGCGCCGTGCCGACCGTGGCGGAGAAGTCCCCACTGTAACGGCACACCACGCCTGAAGAATGGAAAGACGGGCGTCCGGGCGACTTATTGCGCGCGCGCAAGAAGTCTTGCCGGGAATGCCCGTGGTTTCGGGCAGGGCCTGCGACCGCGAGTTGCCCCTCCGCCACTGCGTGCCGCCCTTGAGCCAAGCCAAACGGTCCAAAATAACCGGGAAAACATTTCCTTGCGCCCATGCGGGTTTGGAACTAGATTCCCGTTAATGGTGGAAATAGGCCACCGGAAACCAAAACGCAATAAAACGTAATAATACCAAGAAACACTCACCAAAATATAATTTAGCGTAGCACGGCTACGGTCTTTGCAGAAAACCGCGAATTTTCAAAAGAGAGACCCAGCCCAAGCACGCGCCAGCAGGCGCGGCTTGGAGCATTCTCTCTTAAAGGCGCTTCGCGGTGCCTCTGCAAAGGGTGCGACAAGTTCGCGCCCTTTCATTTTTCCGTCGTTCGTGTCGGCTAAACACCAAGAACACGAACGCATGAAAAACATCAAACTTCTGCTGGCTGCCGCCATCGTAACGATGGTTGGACTTACAGCCTCGCTACAAACTAAAGCATCCTTGTCGTTCAACGGAACGAATACAAAAGCAGTGCTGGACGGGTATTATCTGGACGGCACAACTCATTCAAACTACACGTTTGAAGTGTGGATCAAACCTTACACGTTAGGGGGCGAAATATTTGGCAAAAGCCTCTACTGGAAAGAATGGACCTTGGACACCGCATCTGATGGGGGCCTAATGTTCAGAGGCGCATGGCCGAGTTACTATTGGGGCACCGAAACCGCCCAAGGTTCCATCACAACCAATATTTGGCAGCACGTTTGTTGTGCTGTGACTGACGGGCAAGCGTCGTTTTATGTGAATGGAACATTCGTCGGCACAGAAGTGGTTCAAAACCCGATTGACTTTGCATCTCAGATGGGGGGAACTCTGGATGGTCCTATGAACATTGGCTACGCAGACTCAGGGACTACTCCGGATTACAATTTCTTCAACGGCTTGATCTATGGCATCAAGGTGTGGAGCCGGACCCTCTCAGCAAGCGAAGTGAGCGCCATTGTCACCACTGGCGTGCCGCCTTCAACGAACGGATTATATAACGCTGTCATGTTGGATGAAGTATCGGGCAGCACCCTGGAGGATTCCCGAACAGATTTGACAGGACGAGTGTTAACCGCTCTACGGAGCTCCGACACGCCGCCAATGAGCCAGGCAGACCTCTCGTTTACCAACAGCACCCCGATAGCTTCCTATTTTATTGATTTATCACACAATAATAATTATCGGACGCCGATTCTATCATCACAAAGCAACTATTGTTTTAGGGCTACAGGCAGAGGGGGTGTCGGGCCACTTGATAGGGGAGATGCGATGGCTGACGCAGCGTTCTATCCCAGTTTTCACCCTTTAACGGCAAAATGGGCAGCCCCAGCCAACACATGGACGTGGGTTGAGCGGATGCCTTTTCGACCCACCCCTGATGTGTTCAATCCAAACCATGTATATTATTTCTATTTTCAAGGAAGAGACACTTATGAAGAATTGCTTTTCCAGGATAGTCCTTATTCGGATAATGTTGGTGGTTTCAACGTGGACCTTTTCCTGGTATCTCCACAGGCCCCGCAAGACCCCGCATTTGTTTGGACCAAATTACCAGGCTCGACGAACCTGCCCCCAGGTTGGCGAAGTCTTCCGGGTTCAATGGATGAGAACCATCGGATTATTTATTCCCTTTCGGAGAATGGCGTCTTCTGGAAGTACGATATTGGAAGCAACCTATTCACACAGCTCCCAGTTTCCGGGGCTTGGCCGGGACGAGTGGACACATTCATCTATAACCCGGAGGAGAACTCAATTTGGTTCACCTTGTACGGTAGGGGCCAAGTATTTCGTCTGCCAGTGACAGGCGGAGCATTCGCGAGCGTTGGGGCTTCTGGTGCCTCCTACTCTGATTTTAGTGATATTACCTTCTGGAACCCAGTGACCCATAAGTTTGCGACGTTCAGTGGATACGGATTCGGGGCGGTCAGAAATTGGCGTTGGGAATTCGGAACGACAAACAGCGATTGGGTGGAAATCGAACCCAATATACCCGGCAGGCAACCATGGTGTCGGCAGGGAGGCTCATGGACTGTGGATAACATTGCGCAGCGGGTATTTGTTGGTGCGGGCATAGGAAACTCTAGCGGCAACCAGGGCCAAGTTGACCCCGGCTTTGATATATGGGCTGACAATCGGTTCGACTATTTGAGGGATCTGTGGCTACTCGACCTAAAATCGAACAAGTGGGTCAACCTCATTCCTCTTAACACAGCAACTCGACACTACGGGACACTTGTCTATTTTCCGCCGCAGGAGATGTTGCTTATGATCAATGGACGGGATACCACACCTGACGCTTCATTTGTCAATGGAGTCTGGACCTTCGTAGTCGGACGCGCCACAAACTTCACAAAAGCCACGATCTCAGGCACCATCCCGAATGCTTCTGACGATCCCAATGGCCTTTCCTTACCGTATTATGACTCGCTAAGCCAGCGTGTGATCTATTTCAACACCAATGGGGTCTATGCTCTGAGTCACATCAGTCCTTCGCCTGCTCCCATCATCACAACCCAGCCCGTGAGCCAAAGCGTCAATCAAGGCAGTGCGGTCAGTTTCAATGTTATCGCCACTGGCACCGGCCTCAACTTCCAATGGCGGTTGAACAGCGTGAATATTTCCGCGGCAACCAATGCCAGCTACAACCTTGCCAGCGCGACGACCAACGATGCAGGCATTTACAACGTCATCGTTAGCAATGCGGTTGGCAGCGTAACAAGCAGCAACGCCGTCTTAACCGTCATTCAGTCAACCCCTCCAGACAACTTTCTCACCAACGGTCTGGTGGCGTATTACCCGTTCAACGGCAATGCCAACGATGCAAGCGGGAACGGACACAACGGAACCAACCACGGCGGGGTTCTGGTGCCGGACAGATTCGGCAATCCAAACCAAGCATACTACTTCAACGGCTCGGCTGCGTATATCACCGCCCCATTCAGTAGCAGTGTTTTCAACGGCGACTACACGGTTTCTACATGGTTCAACGCTTACGACTTTACCAACGCATGGCCGGATTTGCTCAATCAGCAATATGATGGATTTACCTTGGGAATTGTTGGGCAACTGTCAGGCATCCCACCTTACCAGTTTGGCAGACTATTTGCCTATTCGGCGAACGGCCCCGGGGGGCCCTTTATTTATGGTACCCTCTACATGAATCGGCCAAACACACCAACCAACATATTCTGTCAAGCCGTTATCACAAAGACAGCGACAAATGTTACCATGTATTTCAACGGTCAATATGCAACCAACGGCCCGGTTGATGACCTGACTACGCCGCCGGGGCAATACCTGACTATCGGGAGAGGGGACGTTGCGGTCCAGCCGGCTTACACCGCCTTTCATGGCGTGATTGACGACATTCGCATTTACAACCGAGCCTTGTCCTCTAACGAAGTGACGCAGTTGTATGTCTATGAGTCAACGCCTGTTATTCATCCTCCCAGCATCACCACCCACCCCGTGAGCCAAAGCGTCAATCAAGGCAGTCCGGTCAGTTTCGGTGTCACGGCAACTGGCACGAACCTCAACTTCCAATGGCGGTTGAACAGCGTGAACATTTCCGGGGCAACCAATGACACCTACAACCTTGCCAGCGCGACGACCAGCGATGCAGGCATTTACAACGTCGTCGTCAGCAATCTCGGTGGCAGCGTAACGAGCAGCAACGCCGTTTTAACCGTCATTGAACCACCCCGCACCGCAACCGGCACGGCGACGTTGGTCAGCGGGTTTGTGGTTAGCGTGATTATCAATGACGGCGGCAGCGGCTACACGAACACGCCGCTGGTTCGGCTCATTGGCGGTGGCGGCAGCGGCGCACAGGCGGTCGCCGTGGTCAGCAACGGTGTGGTGACGGCCATCATTGTTTTGGATGCCGGCTATGGCTACACCAGCGCTCCGCTCGTGTTTATTGAACCACCGTTTATCCCCAGCCCGGTTTTGGGCATCGCGCCGATGTCGTTCCTGGCCTTTTCCAACTTAACCGTCGGCGGGGTTTATCAATTGCAGCGGTCGGTGGCCTGGTATTGGTCAAACCAACCGGTCAGCTTCACGGCGACAAATGATGTTTACACGCAGATGGTCGGGGGAGTGGCGGGCAGCGCAGATTACAGGCTGGCGCTCAATCCGGTGCCGGCCCAGGCGTTTGCGACGCCGGTCGTTTATTATGGGTTTGTCGTTGGTGCGACGGTGACCAGCGGCGGGTCCGGCTACGTCACGGCTCCGGCGGTCAGCATCGTGGGCGGAGGCGGCACCAATGCCGCTGCGGTTGCCAACCTCTCTGGAGGCGTGGTGACGAGCATCAGCATCACCGATGCGGGCATCGGCTACACGAACACCCCAACAATCCGGATCGAGTCGCCCCCCGCCGCCGCGGTGTCGCCAACGGTGTTGCCGGTGGTGCGGGTGGATTCCACAA
>JBAXTC010000129.1:0-13937 GCA_037130375.1 Verrucomicrobiota bacterium
CGCCAATGGTCTGCTTCTCCTTCAGCCGATGCGGCGTAATGGGCAGCAAGGTAAACGAAAGCCCCGGACGCAGGGGCCAGAGCGCACGCCGGAATTCGCCGGCCGTCTGGAGTTGCTGTTCCGCCCCGTCCGCCACGATGCACAAATCCACGTCGCTGTCCGGGCGGGCGTCGCCGCGGGCGTGCGAGCCGAAGAGATACACTGTATGCACCTGTCGCACTCGGTCCATCGCCAACAGGCATTGGGCCAGGGTGTCGCGCCGCCCCTGCAAGGACGACGGCAGGCGATCCAGCAGCAGTTTCATTGCAGTGACAATACGGCCTCTGATAGGGCTTGGCAAGCGTGCGAGAATCCTGTTCGCCCTCCTCAGCATGAACAGCGCGCTGTTCTACCGTGCCAGGGCGGTAAGATCGGCCATCCCTCCGGGATGAGAAGGGTCAAATCCTAGCGGCATTGGACAAAAATGTCCGCGCTCCATTCTTCGATGGTATCTCTGCTCGAATAATCTAAGATGCGCACGGGAACGACCCAGGGCGGATTCAAAATGGGGTAACTCGCGGCACACCGAACTGACGCAGGCGCTTGAGTTCGTCCCAGCGGTTCAGCCGCCAGCGCAAGAAGCGCAGCATCCACAGGTCACCGCGGCGGCGAAACTGCCGAATGCGACGGCGCTCGGTCTGGATATGATTTCGGAGCCGCCAACAGTCCGCCAGCGCATCCCAATAAGCGCGGCGCACGAAGCCCCACCGGCGGACGAGGGCCGCGGCGACGATGCCTTCGAGGACTAGCAGTGCGAGTTGCAGGGGGACCAACGTCAGCAAGGCGAGCCGCGCGTTTTTGAGCAGCACCAACAGGCTGTTCCGGTTGGCATAGAACCGTTTGGTGTCGCTGGTGCGGAATTCCACGGTGGCGCCGCCCCCGGCGGGATTGACCTGCGCCGCTCCGCGGTGGTGGAGTTTTGCCGAGGGGACCGCGACCGCCTGGTGGCCGGAAATCCAGACTCGCCATGACAGGTCGAATTCATCCGCGAACATGAAGAACTCGGGATCGAACCGGCCCAGATCGAGGAACAAGTCACGTCGGATCAAGTATGCGCAACCCTCGGGCATCAGCACTTGGCGGGTTTCAACGGAATACCCGCGCGTGCTGGCCAAACCGAAGAGGTCGAAGCCAAACGCACCCAGCGACTGGAAGGATTCATCGTCGTAGTTCAAGACCAGCGGCGCGGCGGCACTGGCGCCGGTTCTTTGGACTTCTGCGAGAAGGTGCTCCAGACAAGGCGGTTCCAGCCATGTGTCGTTGTTCAGGAAGAAGAGGTATTGGCCGCGGGCGCCTTCGGCCGCGCGGTTGTTGCCTTCGCAATAGCCCAGGTTCCGGCCATGTTGGATGAAGGCACCGCGAGGCCAACTTTCGAGAATCTTCGCGGCGAGCCGGTCCGAGCCGTCGCTGGAGAGGTTGTCCGCTACGATAACCTCGATTTGGTCGAAGACGGTCTGCGCGCGCAGGGAATCCAGGCAGCGCTGCAGCCAGCGCGCTCCGTTGTAGTTCAGGACAATAATCGAGACGAGCGGCTCTAACAGGCTGGATGGTGAGTGGTCGGCGATCATCGTTCAAAGCAGCCCGTGAATCGTCCGGCAGACGGATTCGACGGTGACGGATGTCATGCAGCGGAGCACCTCGGCGGGTGAGCCGCGAATTCCGTGGCCGTCGTAACGGTAATACTCCAGATTCCGTCCGGCCACGGCAGGATTCTTGATCAGGACGAAGGGATGATTGTAGGGCTCGATGGGCTTGTTCCAAGTTGGTGTCTCGATGACCACCAGTTTCGGAACTTGCATGGCCGCCGCGACGTGCATCAAAGCCGTATCGACGCTCAGGAACAGGTCGCATTGTTTGAGGAGTGCCGCTGCCTGGCGAAGGCTGCGGGTTTTCGCCACCACCACTTGATCGCCGCTGGCCTGGGCCTGGATTCTTTGGTGGTCCCTCTCTTCTTCCGGGCCGCCGAAGAGCAATATCTGAAGCTCGGGGTGAATGCGGCGCAGCTCTTTGAGCAGCTCGAGATAGCGGTCGATGGGCCAGCGCCTGAGAGTGAGATTCTTGGTTCCGCCCGAGCCGACATGAATGCCGAGTCGCTTTCGCCCTGTCCAATTGTGTTGGGCGGTGAAGTCCTGGGCCCATTGGAGGTCGGCAGGGGCGAGGAAAATCTCGTAGGCATGACGCGGCAGCATCGGTTTGGCGCCGGCGGGTTCGAGCAGCGCCAGATTGTTTTCCACCGCGTGTTTGCCGTAATCCTGCTTGAGAGTCCGATTGATCAGGAACCGGTCAAGCCCGGTGGAGTTGTCGTACTGGTGGCTGACGCGCACGCGGGCATTGATCATGCGGGCTACGGCGCGATAATGAATCCGGCTCTGTGGATGCGTGTTGATGGAAAGGTCATACTTCTCTTTCCGCAATTGCCAGAGGAATCTCACGGATTCGGCTTTGCCCGCCTTGATGAGATTCTTTTGATATAAGGAGTTCAGATGGGGGTTGCCTTCCAGCAGGTCTTTTGCGCCGGGCCACAGGACCAGGGCATCGATTCTTGCTGCAGGAAAATTGGCGCGCAGCTCGTGGATGAGCGGTGTGGCAAAGAGGGTGTCGCCAATCCCCGCCAACGAGATAACCAGTATCTTCATTCCCGACCGGGGCTAGAGTCGCGAGATTTTCTTGAGCAAAGCCGTCGTGGACTTGCCCGGGACGAATGGAATCAGCACGATTCTGCCGCCCGCTTGTTCGACAGTCTGGCGCTCGTCCCGGTTCAGCGTTTCCAGAGTGTAATCGCCGCCTTTGACATAAATGTCCGGTTGCGCCGCCGCCAGGAACCGGGTCGCGGTCGAGTCCGCAAAGATGCAAACGGCATCGACGCTTTCCAGGGCAGCGAGCACCGCCGCGCGGTCGTATTCGTCGTTCACTGGGCGGTCGGGGCCCTTCAATTGGCGCACCGCCTCATCGCCATTGACGCCGACCAACAGGGCCTGGCCTTGGCGGCGCGCCGTCTCGAGATAAGTCACATGCCCGAGGTGCAGCAGATCGAAGCAGCCGTTGGTGACCACCAGGCGTTTGCCACTGGCGCGCATGGCCGTCCGCCATTCGGGCAGCCTGTCCCAGGGAATGATCTTCTCGCAAAAACTCACGCAGGCATTCTGCCCAGAAGCAGCGCTGGGTGTCGAGTGTGGAGTGTGGAGTGACAGGAAACGGGTGCGCATCTTAGGTTTTTCTGGGCGGCTGCCTGGGCGTGGAGGGAGTAGCGCAGGTTGATAGCCTGCTGACGCATCGAAAGTGGCCAAGGATGGAAGGCATACGGTGGGGAGCCTTCGGACGGTCTGCCGACTGAAAGTCGGCGATACGGCAGGTTGGAAAACCTGCGCTACGAGTCTGGCAAGTTTCACGTTTCACGTTTCACGCATCACGCATCAGGCCCCCCCCCCTTCTCCCCATAATTAATAGTCATAACGCCGCCGAGCAGGTTGATCACCTGCACGTTAACGAGTCCCAGGTCGCGCATTTTCGCGGCGACGCCGTGCTGGGCGGGGTAGTGTTTCAAGGATTCGAGGATATAGGAGTATGCGGCGGCGTTGCCGCAGAAAACCCGGCCCAGCCACGGCACGAATATTCTCAGGTAACCGAAGTAGAGCTTGCGCCAGAGGGCATTATCCGGCTTGCCAAAATCGAGGACCAGCAAACGGCCGCCGGCTGTTGCGACGCGCCGCATTTCGCATAGTCCGGTCTCCCAGCTCGCCAGGTTACGCAGACCATATCCGACGGTTACGATGTGAAACGAGCTGTCGCGGAAAGGAATCTGCTGTGCATCCGCCCTTACGAAATGCGGGCGCTTTTCGGACCTCCTCCGGGTTGCCACATCCAGCATAGGTTCGGTGAAATCCAGGCCAGCCACTTGAGCGCCGCACCGGGCGAGTCCCAGCGTCAGGTCGCCCGTGCCGCAGCAGACGTCGAGCGCGCGTTCGCCGGGCTGCGGCCGTGCGAGGCGGATGACGCGTCGTTTCCAAAGTCGGTGCAGGCCAAAACTCTGCAGATCATTGATGAGATCGTAGCGCGGGGCGATTCTGGCAAAGAGGTCGCCCACTTTTGCAGCGCGCTGATCGCCTGGATCGAAAAACGTACTGGCCATAAGGGCGCAAGTGGAGAGCTTCAACGGCTCGCGCCATCGGGCTCGTGATACGGTTTTCCGGCCCGATACAGTTCGAGCAGCTCGCGGTTCTTTTCGGCAACAGCTTTTTGTCCGCCAGCCGCCGCGATGTCGCGCGCCTTTTCCGCCGTCGCGGCGGCGTCATTGAATCGGCCTGCTTCCGCATAAGCGGCAGCCAGCGTGCCGAGCAACACCGCTTCGCGATGCTGGGTTAATTCACACGCGCGCTCGGCCAACCGGACCGCCTGGGTGCCGTCGCGAATGTCGTTGCTGGGATTAGCCGCCAGTATCCACGCCAGGTTGTTCAACGTCTCCACATTGTCGGGTTGAAGTCTCAATACGTGGCGATAGTGGTCGGCAGCCCCACGGACATTGCCTTGCATTGCCAAAGTCATGGCGAACAGGTAGTGCAGCCTGGGATCATCGGGCTTTGCCTGGATCGCGCGCAGATACTGGTCGGCGGCGTCATCCAGTTGGCCGAGCGACGTCAGAGCGAGGGCCAGCGCGACCCGCGCTTCCGGCCATTCCGGCTTAAGTTGCAGCGCGAGGCGCAGATGATCGACCGCGTTGGTCAAATCGCCGGTCTCGGCTGCCGCAACGCCGAGCATCTGATGCACGTCGGGGCTGAACGGGTTAATCCGCAGCCCTTGTTCGCACGCTTCAATCACTTGTTTATGCTGGCCGATCTGTGCCAGGCAAGCCGCAAGCTGTTGGTAAGCCGTGGGGTGGTCCGGGGCTATGGAGACGGCCTGCAACAGGTGCTGGACGGCTTCGGTGTAGCGGTGATCAAATCCCAGAATAACTGCCAGCTCGATGTGGCCTTCCGCTTCGTTTGGGTGCTGTTGGAGGGCCAATTCAGCTTGCTGACGGGCGTCGTCGCCCCGGCCCAGTCGGCGCCAGGCCTCCGCCAAACCGACGCGAGCGGAAAGAGAGGTCGCATCCAGCCGAAGCGCCTGGGAAAAACTCTCCGCCGCCTCGGCGTATCGCTGGTCATCGGCCAGGCCAACGCCGCGCACGGAGTATGTAAACGCGTTTCCGGATCGAATCCAAAAGGCTGAATACACGGTGATTACCCAAGCCAAAAGGCCGACCCAGAGCAGCGGCCGCAAGGCTGTGCTCCGCTTTTCGATGGTGTCCCAGCCCAGGACCGCCACCACGGAGAGCGGAAACAAGACGGGCAAGGCATAAAACGCTTTCACTTGCGCATAGGAAGCGATACGGAGGGTCATCAATCCGATGCCGGCGGCAAAAGCGAAAACCAGCCCGACCATTAGAAGCCATTCGGCGGTTGGTTGGCGCATGAACCTGACCAAAGCAACGACCAGCCCGACGGCTAGAAGGGCTGTCGGCAGGAACGATATGACATAGCCCGCATTCATCAGATCATAATTCCACTGTGGTCGAAAGTTCATCAGGGCCGATCCGCTGCACAAACCGTCGCCCCACAGGGTGGCATAAACTCCGTCCGCGAAGCTGGTGAGGCTGCTGAAAAGGGGGCGGAACAACACTTCGCCAAACCGCCCATACCACGCACCGGTGTGACAGCCCGGGTCCTGCCACCAGGCCAACGGGAGCCGGGGATCCCAGTTGCCAATCAGCGGAGTGCCAAACCGATGCCACACCCGGACGAAATGCCAGCCGCAGACGGCCAGCAGGCTGACCAGGACGAGGCTCAGGGAGGAGACCGCTTCCTTGACCGGACGCGTCGTGTCGCGCCGCCAGGCCAGCGCCACGACAACGAGCGGAATCGCGAGCAGCGCCGAGAACTTGGTGAGCAGGGCCAGCCCTAAACAAGTCCCGACGGCGATAGCCAACCGCGCGGAGGGTCTTTCTGCCCGCAGCAGCCGCAAGGTGAAATACAGCGCCGCCGTGACGAAGAGGGCCGCCAGACTTTCGTTGGTGATATGATGCGAAAGGCAAAGGTTGGCCGGCAGGAAGCCGGCGATCAGCAGCCCGACAACTTGGCGCGCCGGCTGGCTCGGAAACATCAGCCGCAGGCACAGAAAGATCAGCACCAGATGACCAATGCCGGTGAACACCGAACACGCCCGCAGCGCCAGCAGCGCCGAATCGGCCGAGGCGGACCAACCGAAGGGACCGATGATGAGGGCCGAGAGCAGATAGAACAGCGGCGGCTGATACATCTGCCAGCCTTCGTCAGCGAGCGGAAGCGCTTTGTTCTTGAGGATATAGTCAATATATTCCTGGTGTCCGTCGCGATCGAAGCCAAACAGCGGGGCTATTTGCGGCAAGTTGTTGCCGAAGAGCACAATCCACGAAAGGATGATGACCACCAGCACGGCCAGAGGGGCGAAACCGAGGCGGTCAACCGCTTCCGCACGGGGCGCACCGTCAGGACTGGTGGCGGTTTTCGGCGGCAGGAACCGGCTGCTCCCCCAAACCACCACGACGGAAACCAGCAGGATGAGCACCAGTCCCGGCCACGTCGCGCCCAGGGAGTTAATCAACCGCTCGCGCCCGAACAGATGATTGCCGGGCCGAATGGCGGGAGGCTCGGAAGCCAGCGCGGCTTTCTGCGGAGCCGCTCCCAGGAGCGACACCTGCCAATCCGGGTCGCTGCGCAGAGCCAGCGCGTCCGCATTGAGCGAGAGCCAGAGCGCCGGTGGTCCCAGTGAATTGGAGACTGTCACCGAGATTTCATTTTGGCCGGCTTGAAGGAAACTGGCGACTTGACTCGAGTGCCGGCTCTTCCAGTCCTCGCCGCGCAGAAGAAGATCGTCCACTACCCGGCCATTGAGTCGCACGATGCCCTGTTTAAAAACGCGCACCGACAGCGTTGCCGTGGCAGGGGCGGCCGTGAGTGTAAATGACCGATGAAAAACCGCCCAAACCGGCATCCCGCGATGAGGTGTGGCATCCGGCGGTTTGGGATAGACGATCCACTCGGCCGCATCTCCGCCGGGCAGAAAAGGAATACTGCTGTCGAACCGGCAAAGCCACCACAGCCAGCCGACGCCGAGCAGGATGGCGGCGGCGATCAGCCCTGAGATGGGGCGGTTGAGGGCGCTACTCGCTTTCATGATAAGCTCGCCCCGCGCGGTAGATTTCGAGCAATTGAGCGTTCCTTTGCGCGATTTCCTTTTGGCCGGCGGCAAGAGCCAGGCTGCGGGCCTTCTCTGCCGAGCTCACGGCCTCCATCGAACGCCCCGCCTCGGCGTAGGCAGCGGCCAGGGTGCCTACAAAAACCCCCTCTTTGTAATCGGTGAGCTTGCACGCCCGCTCGGCCAGGGTCACCGCTTCTGGGCCGTTGCGAAGGGTGGCATCCGGGTTCGCGGCGAGAATCCATGCCAGGTTATTCAGCGCCTCCGGCCAGTCGGGCTGGGTTTGGAGCGCGTTGCGATAGCAATCGATGGCAGCCTTCGTTTGTTTCCGAGCCTGGTGAATAAGCGCCAGTTGGTAGTTGGCAATGGCGTTGGTCGGCTGCAGTCTTGCCGCTTCCAGGAACTGGGCGGTCGCTTCGTCGATCCGGTTCCTGTCCTGCAACACCACCCCGAGCACAACACGGGTGTCGGCGTCCTGCGGTCGGATCTTGAGCGCCATGAGAAACTCCGCAATCGCCTGGTCCGGTTTGCCTTGCGCGACGAAGATCGTCCCGAGGTAACGGTGAGGCGTGAACAAATCCGGTTTCAATTCCAGGATTCGACGGTGGTAATCAGCCGCTTCATCGAATTTGCCTTGGTGAAAGAGCGCCGTCGCCAGGCAAAACATGGTCGGCAGATGCATCGGGGCCAACCGCAAGGCTTCGCGGCACTGGACCTCGGCTTCGGCATATCTCCCCTGTTTCACCAAAATGTCGCCCATCCCGTTGCGAGGGTCAGGGTAGGTTCGGTCGGCTTCGGCCGCCGCGCGATAGTTGGCCATGGCCTCAGCATAGTTCCCCTGCTTCCCGAAAATGTTGCCCAGGGTGTTGCGAGCCTCCGAATAGTCGGGCGCGATTTCCAAGGACTTGCGGCACTGCTCGATGGCCTCCGTTAATTTGCCCTCATCGACTAACGTATTGCCGAGGACGGCATAGGCGACAAAATTGCGAGAGGTGACAGCGACCGCGTGTTGGAAAAGAGTCTTGGTGTCATGCCAGCAGGACAGTTGGCGTGAGCTGAGGATAGCGCATCCGGCCAGGACCAGTCCGCCTGCGACAAGGGAAATCGAACGGGGCCACTTCAGGCGGGCAGCAACAGCCGCCGCTCCCCAGACGATGAGGATGAACAGGCCGATGTGGGGCAGGTAGGAATAACGGTCTGCCAAAGACTGTTTACCGACTTGCACCAGGCCGATTACCGGCACCAGCATGCCTAAAAACCACAGCCAACCGATCAACAGGCAAGGCTGCTTCTTTGCCGCCAGCACGATGGCAACGGTGACGATCAGTAACAGCAGTCCCGATGGGATCACCTGCCAGGAATCCAGGCTCAATTGAGTGTAGGGATAGAACACCGCCAGTTTCGCGGGCCAAAACGTCTTGCCCAGATAGCGCGCGTAAGCGACCAGCGCATTGGCCAGGCGCAATTCAAACGGAGACCGATCCAGCGCAGTCATTGCGCCCCCGGCTCTTTGCACCAGAAAGGTCACCACACACGACAGGGCGGAGAGAATGAAGAAGGGGATTTTCTCGATCACCAAACGCCACAGGGTTGAGCGCTGGTCGATTGTTGATCGTGGATGGGTGGCAGTTGACAACTGGAAGCGGCCCAGCGGCCAGTAGTCCAGCAGCGCCAGCACAAAGGGCAACGTCACCAACATCGGTTTGCTCATCAGGCCTAAGGCGAACAAAATCAGCGCCGTGGCGTACCAAACCGCGGGATGGGGCCTGCGAAGTTCGGCCTTCGGGCTTCCCTCGGTTTTCGGGTTTTGGCTTTCGGATTTCCGCTCGCTGGCTTGAGTCTGCAGTCGGCGGCCTTCCGCATATCTCGCATAGGCCCCCAGTGTGAGGAGAAAGAAGAAGGCGCTGAGCACGTCCTTCCGCTCCGACACCCAGGCTACCGATTCGACATGCAACGGGTGCAAGGCAAAGAGCGCGGCCACCAATGCGCTGCGCCAGAGCCCGCCCGTCAGGCGCTTGAGCAGCAAGAAGAGCAGGAGGCTGTTGACGATGTGCAGCAGCAAACTGGTCACGTGGTGCCCGGCAGGCTTTAGCCCGTAAAGCTGGCAGTCCAGCTCATGCGAGAGCCAGGTCAGCGGATGCCAATTGCTGGCGTACAAACTCGTGAACGCCCACTGAACGCTGGCCAGGGTGAGCCCGGCCTGGACGCGCGGATTACTGCTGACGTAGTCCGGGTCGTCAAAGTTGATGAATCCCTGCCTCGCGACTGGCCAATAGACGCCGACGGTGGCGAACACGAGCAGCAGGCAGACAAGAAACGTCTGCCTTCGTTGCGAACCGGGGTCAGAACAAAGTAATTTCACTATTTGGTGCTCAAACTCGCCCCCGGAGACTGCGCTCTGAACTTCCGGGCCATCGTGCCAGGCCCAATGTGCATGGCGCGACACCGCAGTCAAGCGCAGGGTTCAAGGAATACGGCATCGGAGTCGCTCGCCGCGAGCGGTGCAGGTTTCAAAGCGGCTTGGTTGTCACCTGCGCGCCGGCAAGCTCCGGCAGGAGCGGCACTAGCCGTCGTATGGCGAAGCAAATGCGGAGAGATGGCCGGTCCTTTGAGCGAGGGACAGTGGTGGGCGGCGTGGGTGGCGGCTACGATTTCTTGAAACCACCCTGCCCTGAAAGCAGGGCGGATTCAAGAAACTGCGCTTCCCGCTCTCGAGTTGCCATTACTTCCATCACGTCGCAGCTCCACTGGCGCTCGTGATCTCTGTGGCTTCCTGGGCTGGCCTCGCTGCCGAACCTGCCGCTTTGAGATCGTTCTATGTACCGGCCGATCCAAAGTACACGCTGGTCGATTCGGTTACAGATTCCCTCCGTTTCACATTGACCAAGACGCTGCGGCAGGACTCGAACGGGCATTTGGTCTCGGTTTCCAGTTTTGTCAATCCCGAGGGCGCGGTGATGGGCTGGCACGATTTCGGGAACCTGGAAGGGCCTGGCTGGGCGGCCAATGCGGTGGGCGGGGCGTGGGAGATTTATACCATGGGCGGGTTTCTGAGAAGTCCGAAATCCGAAGTGGAGCAGACCCAAACCGTCCCGGCGGGGCAGATAGGGAAATTCAAGCTCGACGGAGCGCAGATGCAAAGCAATGCTCTGGCAATCCTCGATCATGTATTGGAAGGGGGATTCATCGACGCCCGGAGCGGCTTCATCCGAGCCTACCGCGAGACCACGACCGGGAAATTCTGCCTGAACTACAAACACAACTCCGATTGGTTCTGCCCGGGATCAATGGCCAAAGTTGCGTTTCAACTGCTGCTCTTTGCGGATGAGCTGGGGCACACTGCTCGCGCGAAGAGAATGGAAGGGATTGCTGCGCGGTGCGCTGAGTGGATCCAGAAGAACGTCGAGCCGGTCCCCAATGGCTGGTTTCCACGTCGGACCGACTCAACGGGCAAGGTCTGCCGCAAGTCGCCCGATGGCGGACAGGATTCGCTCTGGCAGACTTCAGCGGATGGGCTGTTCATCGTGGAATTGCAGGCGGCACTCACAGAGCGCGGGTTGGAAGGCCTGGTGATACTCCGCGCCATTGCAAAGCACCATTATGGTCCATACGGGTTTCTTACGGAAGGCGTGGACTGGAACGATCATGTGGGCCAGAAACATCACATCGGGCAGGCCAAATATGCCGCCATTCAATACACAGAGCCGTTCCTGAACAACCAGCATATCGTCGAGCCCACGCTGTTTTACCTTAAGAACCTCGCGCACAAGACCAGCCGCGGAGCCGCGAGGGAATGGTCTGACCTTGAAGGGAACCTGCTGCTCCGACAATAGGCATTTATTTCATGGATTTCGAGGACATCACACCCTCCGACGGCCTTCTCGTCAAGTCAAGCGAGCCCGCTACACGCACGACATGTCGGCCTTTAGGAAAGTATGTTTCTCTTCACTTGGACGAAGTTGCAGTGCGCTTCCGCGATCGAATTCGGTGGCACCGTGCCAAAACACAAGCATCAGGGCTTCGCGCCACGATTTTAGTCGCATCATTCAGCTCTTTTCGGGCTTGAGTCAGATTAGATAGGTGAGTAAGAATGTGCAGATCGGGTATGACACGCAACGTATTGCCAACAGATATCGAGCTCGCCAGCAGGCTGGTGGCGGCTGGCCGGCCCACTGAGAACGTCGTCGCAGCGTTGGTAAGCCGGGGCGTTGACGCGGCCAGCGCCGCCCAGGTTGCCGACGATCTGCTTCATGGCAGAAAAGTCGAACCGCAAATTCCGGCTGCCCTTGAAATTACCCCTCGGCGGCGGCACCGGTCAAAAGACGCCTCCCCACCTGGCGAGCCGATTTCGGCAGCACCTCCGCCGGAAGCGCCGCCTCGCAGCCGACCACGATCTCGATCCGGCTCCAAGAGGGGAAAGCTCACTATAGTCCAGTGGCTTCTCGGCGTAGCCGCCGGCTGTGCTGTGGTCGGGGCGATCGGCATGCTCGTGGTGGATGCTCGCCGCCATGCCGACAATTCCCGGGCGGGTCAGCCGAAAGCCGTAGTCGCGTCCCGCGATTCGGTTCGTTCTGCCAATTCCAATCAAACGCAACCTCAGGTCAGCTTGCCAGTCGGCAAGCTCGCCGTCGCCGGTCAAACCCCGGGTCGCAACCCGAGCAGCGGCGGCGAGCAAAAGCCGGCTGTCGGCGCGAGCGACAAGCCTATGCCGGCACAACTCGTCGTGGAGCTTAAGCCTGAAGGTTTATTCATTCGCGGCAAGCTAATCACCCCGGGAAATGTTCTGGGCAGCGTTTCCGAGATTCTGGGTGCCCCACGACAGGCAAGCAAGTCAGGGCCGTCAGATAAGGGGGTTTATATTTTCGACAGTCAGGGCCTGCTGGTCTATACGGGGCAGGGCGCAGGCAAAAGCAGCATCGTTCTGGATTGCGAAGGCTCCGGCGGGGACGATGGGGCTGGCAAGCCTTTCACTGGCTTGTTGCGCATCGAGGATCAAGTCATTCGCGCGGACACCGATTCCGAGACGCTGGCCGGCATCAAGCAACTGGGCCTAACCAACGCTGGGACTAGCGGCGGCATCCTCAGCGGACACTACCACAACCTGGACCTGGCTTTTGCCTACCTCAAAGGTCCCCAGCGACTGAGTCTCATCGAAATCGGTCTGAAATAAGATTTCGAGGTGATCATATAGATTCCTTGGGCGCACCATGAAACCAAGCACACTGCGAGCCCGGAAAGTGACCAGTCGGCGCATCTCTTGCGGATTCACTCTTATCGAACTGTTAGTCGTGATTGCCATCATCGCGATTCTGGCGGCGCTGCTCCTGCCGGCTTTGACGCGAGCCAAGCTGAAGGCATTGGGAATTCAATGCATGAACAACGGCCGCCAGCTTGCCTTGGGCTGCCGCATGTATTCGGACGACAATCGTGACGTATTGCTGTTTGCCAGCAGCTACCCCGCCGATGCTCGCGATCCGTACAGTTGGTGCAATGGCAGGATTGATTTCAACCCCGCGAATCGGTCCAATTGGGATCCAACGGTGGACATCATGCAGAGTCTGATGTGGCCTTATTGCGGCAAAAACCCATTGGTATGGAGATGTCCGGCCGACCGGTCCTATGTTACCGTCGATGGGGTGAGGAAGCCACGGGTTCGCACCATGGCGATGAACGCCTATCTGGGAGGCTTCTCCGGCACATTTTACAATTTGGGCGATATGCCCAGGAATAAAATATATCGAAAGTATTCCGACTTGATCCCGCCCGGCCCTGACAGGATCTTTCTGTTGATTGATGAGCGCGAGGATGCGATCAACTATGGCAATTTTCTGACCGACATGACTGGCTACTCGCCAAACAATCCGGCTCTCTACAAACTATTGGATTTGCCTGCATCCTATCACGGTCAGGCGGGGGGACTTTCCTTCGCAGATGGCCATGCCGAGGTCCACCGCTGGCGAGACCGCCGCACCATGCCCAACCTCAGCGATGGCAAGGTGATTTTTGACGGCAACACGGCGTTCCCCTGTGCCGGCAACGTGGACGTAGCCTGGCTCCAGGATCACGCGACGCGCCCGAAATAGCAGCCTGGATTTCACCACGCAACCGACTGACGGCTGAAGGCCAGTAACTGTGTAATCGGGCCGTTGGCCCTTTGAAACAAAAAAGCCCGGCTTGCGCCGGGCTTTCGAGATTACAACGAGACAACAAATCAAACCAAACGGCGGCGAGAAATAAATGCCAAGGCACCGACAGCCAACAAGCTCAAGGTCCCTGGCTCGGGAATATTAACAATGACGTTATCGATCGCGAAGGTGAAATCGGGGGCATAATACAAGGAGTTGTCGTCGAACCAACGGAATTGCACGTTGCCGCCATTGGCGACCGGGGTGGAGAGATGAATCGTGGCAAATGCCTGGCCGAGCGAGTTGAGGGTGTCATTGGACAGGTCCAAGCTGGCGGCGTGTGTCCA
The DNA here is from genome assembly GCA_037130375.1 of Verrucomicrobiota bacterium. Classification (GTDB taxonomy): domain Bacteria; phylum Verrucomicrobiota; class Verrucomicrobiia; order Limisphaerales; family UBA8199; genus JAPLUA01. The sequence continues at coordinate 13,721 of JBAXTC010000129.1, forward strand.
TGTGGAGCCATCGAGGTAGTAGAAACTGTATCCGGGAAGCTCTTCGTGCGTTGCGTTTGGGTACTGGGGTTTATTGACTCCGTTTGCCATAGCCAGCATGTTGTAGGCGATGCTGATCGTATCGACGGGCGCGCCGGAGTTGTTGTTCAAACTCAACTGAAGTATGGTTCCCCTGTCTTGGGTAGGGTTGCTTCCCCGAAGGCGGTTGGGATTGGTG
>JBAXTC010000013.1:0-28358 GCA_037130375.1 Verrucomicrobiota bacterium
CGTGATGCGTGATGCGTGATGCGTGATGCGTGATGCGTGATGCGTGATGCGTGAAATGTGATACATGAAGCGTTAGAAAATGCCGGCGGTTTTGATGCTGCGATGTTTTGACGAGAGCATGCCTGTCGCTATCCTTAACCACCGCCTTGGGTTTCCCAATCCGCGTTTTGCGGACGCCGAGGGGCTGGTTGCGGTTGGCGGCGATTTGTCGGTGCCGCGGTTGCTTCTGGCCTATCGCTCGGGGATATTTCCCTGGACCGTTGACCCGATCACTTGGTGGTCACCTGAGCCGCGCGCCATTTTCGAGCTGGACCGATTTCACGTTTCGCACAGTCTGGCGAAAACGATTCGCAAAGGGGTGTTTGGAATCACTTTTGACCACGCGTTTCAGCAGGTGATGGACGGCTGCGCCGCGCCGGCCCTCGGACGCCGGAGCACTTGGATCACTCGTGAGTTCATTGACGCCTACACCGAGCTGCATCATCAAGGCCACGCGCACAGCATTGAGTGCTGGGAAGGGGAGCGGCTGGTGGGGGGCATTTACGGTGTCGCGATTGGCGGGCTTTTTGCGGGCGAATCCATGTTCCACCGTGTCAGCAACGCGTCCAAAGTGGGCCTGTTCCACCTGGTCGAACATCTGCGCCAACAGGGTTTTCTGCTCTTTGACATCCAGATGCTGACGCCGATTACCTTTCAACTGGGCGGCAGCACCCTCGGGCGCAAACAGTATCTGCGGCGGCTGGCCAGAGCGGTCGAAAAGCAATGTCTTTTCGATGCCCGCTCTTTCCTCAAAGCTGGTTGAGCGGGAAACTCCCCTCCCGAACGCACCTACCTGGATTGGGAGCCTTGCTTCTGCCCAATCCCGATTTTCTTGAGGAACGGGTCGAGCGAGCGTTTGCGGCCGAGGAATTTCTCGATGGAAACATTGACGTCGCGCGAGTCGCCCGGTTCGTAAATCTCCGTCCGCAACTGCCGGCCGACGGCTTGGTCGAGGTAGCCCTCCGGGGCGTGCGCGAACACAGTAGCCATATCTGCCGCAATCGCGTCCGCCCACGCATACCCGTAATAGCCGGCGTCGTAACCCATCAGGTGACCGAAGTAGGCCACGAACGCGGTATCCGGCGCCATTGGCAGAAACGCTTCGCTGAGCACCTTGTTGGAGAGCGGCAGCGCCTCTTTGGCATTGCTCTGGTGGATTTGCGTGTGCAGCGCCAGGTCCATCAGGGCAAAAGCGATTTGGCGGCGGTAGCGCGTCCCCTCGGTCGCCAACTTGGCTTCCTGCAGTTTCGCCAGAATCTCCGCCGGGATTTTCTTGGCGCCGTCCCGGTAGTCTGCGGCGAAGCTATCCAGCACCTTCTTGTCCCAAACCCAGTTCTCGAGCATCTGCGAGGGCGCTTCGACGAAATCCCCGGGCACGCTCGTGCCGGAGAAGCGGCCATATTTGGAGCGCGTCATCATCGAATGCATTGCGTGGCCGAACTCGTGGAAGAGCGTTTCCACGTCGCTATGCGAGAGGAGCGATGGCTTGTCCTTGGTGGGCGACGGGAAATTGCAGATCAGGGCGACGGTCGGGCGTTGATATTTTCCAGTGGTCAGGAGTTTCCCCTCGATGAGGCGGAACTGGGCGAAGTGATTGTACTTGCCTTCGCGGGGGAACATATCGAGGTAAAAGAGCCCCAGCGGTTCGTCGGACTTGGCGTCTGAAACCGTGTAAAGTTGCAGATCACCGATCCACTTGTAAGGTGGTTCGATGCGCTCGAACTTCAGTCCGAAGAGACGTTGGTAGATGGTGAACATCCCATCCAGAACATGTTGGTAAGGGAAATAAACGCGGAGTTGCTCGGCGTCCACGGTATATTTTTCCTTTTTCAACTGGTTGCTGAAGTAGCGCCAATCCCAGATTTGGATTTGGGCATTTGTGTTGCCGGTCTCCTTGATCTTGATGGTCCGGAATTCGGCCAGTTCGGCGTCGAATTTGGGCTGCAGCCCGGTCTTGAGCTTTTCGAGAAAATCAGTGGCCCAGGCGGCTGTCTTGGCCATCTTGACTTCCGTCCGGTAATCGGCCCAAGACTTGTAGCCGAGCGCTTTGGCAATGTCATCGCGCAACGGGAGGATTTTCTCGAGCAAGGGAATGTTCCCGGCGCGGGCCAGGTTGTCATACTCCACCAGCAGTTTTTTTCGCGTTTCCTCGAGTTTCGCGTTCTCCATCACGCTGATGTAATGCCATGTGATGTTGGCCATCACGGTGTATTGGTCATCCCCGGTCTTGATTTGCTCCAGGAAACTGGCCGGCACGCCTTCCAGTTCGGTTTTGGTAAATTTGACCGCCTTTTGGGCCTTCGTGACATTGGAATCGAAATCGGTGGTCAGCCCGGAAAGCTGTTTGCGCAGACGTTCCACCTCGTCGCGCTGGGCCTTGGGCAGTTCGAGTCCCGCGCGGCGAAAGTCCCGCATGGTTTCGGCGAGCAGTTTGGCATCCTCACCCTTAAGCCACGGCTTGGTGTCCGCGTAGGTTTTCAATGCCTTATAGACATCCTCGCGGTAATCGATGCCGACCGTCCACTCTTCCAGCGTTTTGAGGGCCTCGGTAGCTGTGTCGCGCAGAGCGGCGACGGTGCTGGTTTCCTTGATGACCGAGAGGCGGTCGTCCGTGAGGCTGATTTGGTAGCCGATGTCATCCAGCGCGCGGACGGTGTTATCGAAGGTGACCTCGCGCGGTTTGAGCGATCCCAGGCGGTCCAGGGCCGCGTTGCCGACTGCGATGGTCTGCCGGACTGCGGCTCGCACACCGTTGGTCGTCTGCTCAAACTGCGGCAGGGTGATGACGGCATTGAACCGGGTGGCGCGCCTTCTGAATTCCCGCAACGGGTCGGGTTGGCTGGCGGGCTGAGCCAGGCTGCTGGCAGCGCAGATTAGAACACCGCACAACAGGGTTTGCTTCAATTTCCAACTCATAAGCATCTCAAGCTACCGGCTAAGACCTCGCAATCAAGCGGATTTCCACGGTCTTGCTCATTCCTGGCGTCCGGCTTCGTGGACGCGGATGTAGCGTTGGAAGACGAACAGGCCCACGGGCGCGATCATGGTGCTCAAGCCGATGATTAGCCACATCGTCTCCGGGTGGCGCGGTCCTGTTTCGGGACAGAACCGGGACAGCAGCAGCCCGGAGAGCGGACCTACTCCCAGTTTGGCCAGGAAAAACGGCAATGACGACATGGCCATATACGATGCCTCCTGCCCCTTTGGGGCGATGGCGGCCGTGTATTCATAAAGTCGCGGTGAGTAAAAGGCTTCCCCGACCGAGAGGAGCATCACAAACAGGAAGATCATCACGTAATACGGGTTGACTGCGCCGTTGACGCCCAGCCAGACATGCGCGATGGAATGACCAAGCCATCCGTTGGCCAGCGGCTGAAACCAATGCGACGGCACTGTCATGATGAAGACCGATGATGCGGCGATAAAGCTCCCGAAGATCACCATGCGGTAGGCGGGCAGTCGTTGGGTCAAAACACCCACCAGCGGCGCCAGGAAAACGATGAGGATATTGTTCAGCCCATAGAGATGCCCCACGGGCGCGCCCTCGCCCAATTCCCGAATGGCAAACGTCGGATAGGTGTAGTCCATGTGCAGGAAAATCATCTTGATGAACGCCGCCAGGGACAGGAAAGCGAGGAACTTGTAGAAGCCGGGATGGTGCCAGAGCCCGGCGAATATCCGCACGGTCTTGCGCGCAGTATCGCCGATGTTAAGCTTCAGTGCCACCAGGGCATTTTTCCCTGGATATTTGGGCGTCTCGGGGGTGATGACCACGCCGTGGTCGGTAACCTCGACGCCTTCACGCAGCCAGAAATAGACGAGCAACAGGCTCGGAACCGAAAGCGCCAAACTGGCCAGGAACGTTGTCCGGTAAGTGCTTAACTCCATTCCGAGCCCGGGGATAGTGAAATGGCCATGCTCCCCCAGTCCGGCGCGGAGCGCATCGAAGATCAGGACGCCGATGAGAAAGCCCGCGTTCATGATCGCATAGAAGATGGAGAAGGCGATGGAGCGCTGCGCGGTCGTGGTGTAGCGCCGCAGAGCCGCGTTTGTCACTGGCGCCCCCATCCCTTCCCCGATCGCCAGCAGCGTCAGGCCGCCTCCCAGCGCCACCCATTTGACCGTGGTGAACGTCAGGAACACCCGCGAGAGGACGCAAAGAGCGAACCCCAGCAGGAAGGTTTTGCGCAACCCGAGCGCATCGGTCAATGACCCGACCAGCACGATGCAGAGCGTCAGTCCGGCAGACCATACCAACACCACAACGCCTGACTGCACGTCGTTGAACCCCAAATCCGACGAGAGCCAAAGCCTCAAGGTGAAGTTTACCAGGCGGTAAGCCAGATTGCTGAGCAGCACAATGGCAAAAAGAATCCAGAGTTCGCGCACCGCGCCAAATAACACTGTGAATTTGCCGATGAAGCCTGAGCGGGTGGCCTCGGCTGGTGTGGGATTGGAGTCCGCTGTTGGCGCGTTCCTTGTTTCAGTCATGGCGATTCCTTCCAGGACCAAGAGCCGGCGCGTTTGAGGCGACCCGTCTCCGCCGAGTGTCGGTGGTCGGCTGTCATTATGACCTGCGAATGTAGGACTGGGGTTGTCGCGTGGTAAAGGAAGAATTGGGGCGGAAAACGGGAAACGTGAAGCACGAAAGACCAAGTGCGATTCGGGGTTTGGCCGGATGGTGGGTTCAGGCAGCATCGTTCCGTAACCAAAGAGGGGGTTGAAGCGTCTGGGTCAGGACATTGGCATGGAATCAGGCGCGCAAGCGCTGGGCTGCGTCGCCGCGGGATGGCGGCTGTTGAGGTTTTGCGAAGCTCGCCCGCGGGCGCGGGCAAGCGGTGGTCACGGTGTGCGCGGCACCGGCTCAAAGTCATGCTTGGCCTTAAGCTGACCGGCTTCGATCAAGAGCCGGTATTTAACGCCGGGCTCCAACGGATCGGCTGTGGCCCCTTTCACGCTGGGGCGCATGCCTGGGATTCTCATGCCATAGACAAGGTCAGTGATCGGCACCGAATTGGAATCGGACACCAGGTGCCAGATCGGATGCGGATACTTGTTGGTTTCGATCTCGTGAACGGGGATTACTTTGAGCGCCGTGAGCTTAAGCTTCCGGTCGATTGAGAAAAAGATCGGATCGACGTTAGCGGTGTTCGGGCGCTTGCCGCGGCGAATGGAGCCAAAGCGGGCGGGACGCGAGCGATGGAAAATTTGAATATCGTCCTTGGCAAACCAGTCTTTGTTGAGATAAAACGAACCGCCGCCCAGCAGGACGGCCAGCGCCATCAACAACCATTGTTTGCGCGTCATAAGCGTAAAGGGTTGACGCCGTGAAGGCCAAAATATTCGAGAGAAAGGGAAAAGCAGTTTGATGAACCGGATTAATTGCCGTGAATCGTTAAGGAACCGCAGAGGCCAGGCCGCAGTCTCGCCGGGGCAATCGTCCCAGCGGATGGTTACTCTTGGATTCACGCTCATTGAGCTGCTGGTGGTCATCGCCATCATCGCGATTTTGGCGAGCATGCTCTTGCCGGCCTTGGCGCGCGCCAAAGAGGCGGCCAACCGCATCAAATGTGGCAACAACCTCAGGCAAATGGACTTGTCGCTCAAAATGTATGCGGACGACAACGATAGCCTGTATCCCCCGCGTACCAATGCCTGGCGCTGGCCAACGCGCTTGCTGGAATACTACCGCAACACCAACATGCTGGTTTGCCCCACCGACCAACTCCGCGGTCCGCCTCAGAGCGATTTCACGTCGCCCACGCCTGCCGACCGCGCCAACCGTAGTTATATGATCAATGGGTGGAACGATGTCTTCAGCGATGCGCTCGAAGTCGTCCACGCGGTGAAGGAGACGGTGGTCGTCTATCCATCGGAGACAATTGTGTTTGGTGAGAAAAAGAACCAGCCGACCCCCTCTCCGCACTACTACATGGACCTGAACGAGGGTGTCGGCAATGACATGGATCAGGTTGAGCAGGGTTGCCACTCGGTTATCCGCAACCGGACGCGTGGGGGCGGATCCAATTTTGCGTTTGTGGACGGCAGCATGCGTTTTATGAAGTTCGGAACCACCGTTTGGCCTTTGAATCTCTGGGCGGTCAACCAAACCAACCGGGTTGTGTTTGCCTGGAATCCCAATTCCTGAGCTGCCACTGCATCGCGGTCATTCGATGGAACCTCGAAGCCCGTCTTGCGGCAGCCCTCTGGTTGCCGGGACTGCCCCCTAAACTTCCGCAAATTATCCGTTGAACTGCCTCTAGAGGGCGTGCTACCATTACTGAGTCGCCGCCGCCCTAAGCGAACGGAAAGACAGGAAGCGGCCAATGAAAGCCTCCAGATTGAGCTGGACGAGAAAAAAGTAATGCGGGAGCGTCGGGCCCTCGGGCCACGAAGCCCCATCCAATACTGAATCGGGATCAAATCGCTATGAATAACGCAATTGCAAGTTATCTACACTTCATGTGCGCGGGGTTGGTGAAGCTCAGACAAACGGGGGCGATTGTGCCCTCGCAAGGGTTCCTGATCACGAAGATGATTGCTCCGATTTCGCCAGATTACTCCGGTCAGATTCTGGAACTGGGAGCCGGTAATGGGGCCCTGACCTTGCGTTTGGCCGCAAAATGTCCGAAAGCGCGCATCCTGGCCTGTGAGATCAACCCGGCTCTGGCACAAGTCACGCGACAGAACCTCAGGACGGCTGGCATTAGCGACCGAGTGGAAGTGATTTCGGATTCAGCGGAACACGTGCTTTCAGAACGGACTCGAAAGGGAATGGACAAGGCGGACTATGTGCTTTCGGGCATCCCTTTGGGCAACCTCGGGCGGGAACGGACCAGCACGTTGATAGAGAAAATCAGCCGCTCGCTCAAGGATCGAGGAATGTATATCCAATTCCAGTATTCTTTGCTGGACCGCAAGAAAATTCAGACTCGGTTTCCCCGCCTTCGCACTGTTCCGGTATTTCTTAATTTCCCGCCAGCGGTCGTCTATTACGCGCAAAGATAAGCGCTTGCTCACGCGGCGTCCGCCCGATGCCGCTTGGCAACACTCCGTTTCACTCCCAAATCCGGAACGGCAGTGCGTTCTTCTCCAGGGGAACGCCGCACCTCGGGCATTTGTCCGGTTCATTCCAGACCTGGACCGTGTGCCATGCAGAAACCGGACACTGAATCTTGAATTGAAGCCATCGGAAACGGCTCACCCCCGTGTAGGGCAATCGGTTCGAGACGGACTGAAAGCTTGGCGGAACGTTCCATGTTCGATTCAAATTCCGGGGTTTGACCCGGCGTAACCCGACCCAGGGTGTCAGTGCGCCGAATTCATCAGGAATCTTTACCCGGGTGATGGCGTCGTATAGCTCCCTGCAGTCGCGGCACAGGATGGTTTGGACGAAAAAATTCAGTCCTCGGTCTGCGCGGCCGGAGACCTTGGCGCGGTAACCGCATTTAACGCACTCAAACCAATAGGATCGGCCCATGCGAAGTTCTCGTCAGAGATGAATCGAAAAAAAGGCGCACCAAACAGGGTGCGCCCAGATACACACGGTCACACAAATCCTAGCAGCCGTTGAGGATTTGACAACAGTTTTGAAGCGCAATGACTTCGGAGGAGATTCACATTTGGGTTGGTGCGAGATCGGGCGCTTGAACCAGCAGTTCCTTCAGGAAAAGATGCTCAAAGATTCTCCCTTTCAGCATCTCGATGATTTGGCGGGAAGTGTGCCGGCTGCCAAGGTCGAGACGCTGGCCGATAATCTTGTGCCCGGGCACGCTGGCGTCGTTAATCGGCAGCCGGACGGCGAATAGCGAGTAACGCGCGCCCAACGCCGCCGCAGTTAGCTTGATGTCGTAGGTGTAGGGATGGACTTTGGCGCCCGGCAAGAGAAAGACATAGCCTTCCTCCTTGGCCTTGAAGTTGACCGGCACCCATATTTCCTTGCCCCTGGCATACTGCTGGGCTTCCGCACTGTAGCGGCCAAGCGATCCGTCAAAAGGATGGAGGAATGCCGCGAAACACAGGAACACCAGCAGGCTGGCGACGCTGAGGCCGGGTCGGGTCAGCTTCGGCACGAATAGAGCCATAAGCACAAACAGCACTGTGGCCGTTAGCAGCACCCAATAGCCTGCCAGGTAGAGTTGGTTGCCAGCCATGCCTTGCTGCAGCCGCAGAGATAGATAGGCAATCAAAGCTACTACCACACCAGCCACGACGAGGCTGACGATGAAAAGCTTGCGGTTGATACGTTCCCAGTTGAGGGCGCACAGCACCGCCAGCGCCGGCATGGCCGGCAGCAGATACCGCTCCGAACGCTGGCTCGGCAGGCAGAAAACGAGAAACAGGATGATGACCCAAATCCACAGCAGCTTTTCCCCCTCTCCAAGCTCAGCGCGGCGTTTGCAGGTGACCCAAAGCAAGGCGACAACCGGGCCGGCCAGCAAGCCCGCATTCAAGGGAAACCCGAACGCCAGACTCCAGATGCTCGACCTACCCCACAGAAGGTTCACCAGGTAGCTGCCCTGCGAGTCAAACTTTGCGACGTTTTCTCCCAAAATAAACTCCTTCACAATGGCCTGTGGGTTTGGATCCAAGACAAACCACAGTGAAAACACCGCCAGGGAGATGCAGCCCATCACGACAATCTTCCATGCGTCCCTCACCAGACAGTTTGCCACTCGGTAACGCCGGTAATGCAGATACCACCATGAAATAGCCAGTAGCACCGGCACTGCGAGCGCGAACGACTTGTAGAATAAACCAATCCCGATCGCCAGTCCCAGCCCGACCGGCACAAAGAAACGCGACTCAAAGCTGGACGGCTGACCGCAAAGGAAGACAAAGAACGGCAGGAAGAGCCAGAACACGTCCGGTGGATCGGTGAGGAACGGGCGGCCATAACGGTAGGTGCTGAAAAAGGCCAGAAAGACGAGCAACGCCACAAACCCGGTCTCCCATCGGCCGGACAGCTTCGCGCCCAGCACGAAAATCATGATGGCCGTAAGCAACGTATAGACAACGCTCGGATACCGCAGATGCCAAAGGGTCCAGTTCTTCCCCCAACTGGTGGACGCAATACCCTGCCAGAAAAGCATGGGCGGTTTGGTGTTGTTCAGGCTCTCGATCTCGGATCGCAGTGGCAGCAGATGGCCGCTGGCGGCGGTGACGCGGGTAAGGTGGGCATAGGGGAATTCATCCCCGTTCTTGGGGATGTGATCGCTGCCAAGGCCGTAGAAGTAGGTGAAGATGGCCAGCAACGTCGCCAGCCCATACCAGATGAGGCATGAGCGCGGCCTGCTCGAATCAGCTTGCATGGACGTAAGCATGGTGCTGCCTACCGGCCAGGCCCCCGCCCGATCTCGAGCACCGAGCCAAGTATTTCCCGCGCCTTCGCCAACACCTGCTCGGGAGTGATTCGCTTCAGACATTGATTATCACCATCGCATGGGGAGGTGCGGTGATTATAGGCGGTGAGGCAGGGGGAACAGGGCAATGGCAAATGGAAACAAAACGCGTTCTTGCCCAGCGACCGGTACAGCAGGGGTGTTTCCGGGCCGAAAAAGATGATCGTCGGAACCGGGGTCAGGACGGCGAACTGTCCGGGGCCACCGTCGTTCGTAACCAGCAGGCACGCGCGATGAAAGAGCGCCAGCAAGTGCCGCACCGATCTCGTATATCCCGTCAAGTCAATACAGTTTGAACTGCGGCAGTGGGCCACGACAGCCTGGCCAAACGGTTTGTCCGCAGGCATGCCGATGACTCCCACCGCGTAACCTTCCTGCAGGAGGTAAGAACAGAGCTGGAAATAGCCTTCGATCGGCCAAGCTCGTATCGGCAGGAGACCGCCGCTCGGATAAACCAGAACCAACCGTTTGTCTTTGATCGACGGAAAGTCGGTGTGCAGCTTCGCCGCAACCTGCTCCAACTCATCTTTCGAAAAGACCAGCATCGGCGGCGGCTCGCATGGCCCACCAGCCGCGTCCTTGCCGATCGGCACAGTCCTGGATTCGATCGCCGCGACCAGCGTCAGGAACTGCTGCGAAAGATGCTGGTAAGGATTGTACATCACTGGCCGGTTTATAAAAGAACCGCGGTAAAGCCCTTCCTGGGTGTGCCGGTGAAATCCAACGCGCATCGGCGCGCCGGAAAGACCGGAGAAAATGCTGCTCACCCGCGCGAACAGTTCGCAGTCAATGACCACGTCGAATTTCAGCGCGCGCAGCTTGCGCAGCACGCTCAGGCTATCCCCAACGAAGGAGCCGAGGGAAAGGTCGTTCAGGACCAGCACGTTCTCTTTGGGAATGATCTCCAGCAGGTCCAGCACCTCGCGGTTCTTGGCAAACAGGAGAGCGTGGATTGACGCCCCGGGATATTGCAGCTTCAACTGCGCGAACATCGGACGGGCCAGCACCAGGCTGCCCATCTCCGAAAGCAGAATGACCAGAATCCGGCGCGGTGGCCTGGCAACCGCTGTTTCCGCCCCAAATCGGTGCAGGAAAGACAGCACCGCGCAGACCGGCACACCTACGAAACGATCGACTGCACGCTGGAAGCCGATGTTCATAGTGGGCAGGAATGGGATTCTGCCAGCCGGCCAGCGATGCTAAACTGAGAGTGTGTTGTCGGCACTTTGAGAGAAGTCAGGATGCAGCCCTGGCAGGGCATCTGTCAATTCTTTTGGGATGGCGAAGTGGAACCGGGGGAAACGCGAACCTCCGGACCTTGGCCTTCAGACGCCATTCCCTGGCTGGACCAGCCTGCTGCAAGCGCGCCTGCTCCTGGGGGATTCGGGCCAAGGGTCAAAGGCTGGTCATAAGAGTTAATTGGAGTGTGCCTAATTGGAATATTTGACAAGTGTGTGTTGTGATGAATATTAGTTCACTATATGACATACATAAGAACTAAGTTGCTGCAAATCATCCAATTCTCCTGGCTGGCGGCCCTGCTCTGGGCGCCGCTGAGCCACGCCCAGCCCGTCCCGCCTGTGGACTGCAATTGTGTGCTCAAGCTTCCCGCGCTCCGGACCAACGCTTGCGTGGCCTACGTGCCGGACCTGTGCATGCTCGCCACGAACTGCTTTTCGACCTTTGTGACCGTCGGCGCGCCCGGTTATTGCTCGCAGACGCCCGCGGCCGGCACCCCCGTCGGCCCGGGAACGACCTACATCAGTTTCACCGTCACCGATAACCAGGGGACGGCAGCCCAGTGTTTAGTGCCGTTCGTGGTGACCCCCGCGGCCGGTTGCACCTTATCCATGATCTGCTCGTCGAACAAGACGGTCGAGTGCGGCACCCAGTGGAGTTTCAATCCGCCGACATGGACCAACGCCTGCGCTCCCCCGGCGGGCACACCGTCCAACGGGGTCGTCCTTACCATCATCAGCACCGTCACCAACGGCACTTGCCCCGAGGTCATCACCCGCACCTGGCAGGGCGTGGATGATTGCGGCTACCACGATCAGTGCAGCCAGACGGTGACGGTGGTGGACACCACAGCGCCGCAGATCAATTGCATCTGTCTGACCAATAACGCCGTGACTCAGGTGCCGATGACGGTTTATGCCTGCACCGGCACGATTCCCGATCTTTGTGCCTCGGCCCGGATGTGCGCCTCGGATAACTGCGGATTGGTGGGTTGCACTCAATCGCCGCCAGTGGGCACATCCGTCGGCGTCGGCGTTTACCCGGTCACGGTCACAGTTTACGACTGCGCGTCCAACTCGGCCTCGTGCGTGTTGAACTTCACGGTCATCGCGCCGACGGGTGGTTGCGGCTCCAACCCTTGCGTTCCGCCACCGGCGGGCATGGTCGCTTGGTGGCCGCTGGATGAACTGAACGGCGCGTCCTCTTACGCCGATCTCAGCGCCAATGGCAACATCGCCTTCGTAGAAAGCGGAGGGCCGGTGGGCAACGCGGGAAGCCCGGCCTCCCTGGTGGCAGGCAAGGTTGCTGGAGCGGGTTATTTCTACATGCCCGCTTCCCGCGGCCGTGCTCCGAACGCGCCGTCTCTGAATTTCGGCACCGGCAGCTTCAGCGCGGATTGCTGGGTCAACCCGGTTCCCACCGGGACTGTGCATTGGCACCCCGTCGTGGACAAACTTCAGGTTACCGGCAGCGGCGCCGGATTCGGCTATGCCATTGGCCTTTTGAACACGAAGGTTGTCCTGCGTGTGGGCGACAGTTTGCTGGCGACCTACACGAGCGTGGGAAGCATCAGCTACAGCGTGTGGAATTTCATCGGCGTCTCGGTGGATCGCACCGCCAACACCGTCACCTTCCACATCAACGGCACAACCGAGCCGCCGCAGACGCTGGCTTCCGGCGGCAGCTTCAACAGTCCGGTGGACTTGCTGATCGGCGGCACCTACGCCGTCAATAGTCCGTATGGTGAACTGGCCATTGACGAATTGGAACTCTTCAATCGCGCTCTTACCGCTGCCGACTGCACTCTCATTTGGCAGGCGGACTCGGCAGGCAAATGCAAGCCGCACTGCAATACCTACCACAGGGTGTGGAACACCGGCATGGGCGGAACCAATGGCGACGTGCCGCTCAGCGCAGGGACTCCCGATCCGAACTACTCGCTCGTCTCCGCGCCGCCCGGCGGTTGCAACGGCCCGGCCCAGGTGCTGACTCCGAGCAGCATTCCCTCTCCGCCGTGGATTCCCAACGGCCCCAACTCGCAATGGATCGGCGCCGGGCTCAACTCCTACTGCGATGGAGGGGTATATCACTACCGACTTTGCTTCGAGCTGACCTGCACCGACGGCGCCTCCATCCTCGGCCAGTGGGCGGCGGATGATGTCGGCGAGATTCTTTTAAACGGCCAACCGACGGGAAACACCATCCTTTCGCCGCAGTACCCGAACCTTCCGGCCTACGGCTGGTTCCCCGTGACCATCACCAACGGCTTTTTGTGCGGCATGAACTGCCTGGATTTCATCGTCACCAACGCTGTCGGGGGCCTCAATCCCACCGGCATGCGCGCTGAACTGACGAACGTCTTCAATGATTGCTGCTGCACGGCCACCCAGACGCTGTTCTCGGTGAACACGGGCGCTGGCGCGACGGGGCTGCTGCCCCAGGGCGCCTCCGATCCCCAGCTCGCCCTCACTTGCGCTCCGCCAGGCGTGAGCGTCACGACACCATTGGTGACCCAGCCAAGCCCCATCTGGATGTCCAATGGCCCGCACTCGCAGTGGGTTGGGCCATTCGACCCGATCGTCAACGCTCCCGGCGGCGTCTATTGCTACACGCTGGACTTTACCATTCCCTGCCCGGCCAATGTGCCGATCAAGGCCAGCCTCAATGGCCAGTGGATGGCCGACGACACCGGGACCATCTACCTCAATGGGGTGCCCACCGGTAACACCCTGCCGAATGGCTGGGCCTTCACCAACTGGCAGGCTATCGCCATCACCAGCGGTTTCGTGCCCGGCCTCAACACCTTGACTTTCTATGTGACCAACGGTCCCGGTAGCCCGACCGGGTTTCGGCTCGAACTCACCGGCTCGGCCTCCTGCTGCGCCTGTGGCAGCACCAACTGCTACGTCTCCATCAACTGTCCGACGAATCTCAACGTCACAACCTGTAATTCCGCAGGCGTAACAGTCAACTACCCGGCACCCACCGCCTCGAGCTCCTGCGGCGCCATCACCAATCTCGTGTGCAACCCGCCCAGCGGGTCGGTCTTCCCCCTTGGCACCACGACCGTGGCGTGCATCGCCACGGATTCCCAAGGCAACTCCGCCATGTGTACCTTCACCATCACGGTGACGCTGTCGGCCTCGCCTTACACGGTGATCTGCCCGCCAGTCAACCTCAGTATCACCGGTTGTCCGCCCGTGATGCCAAACCTGGTCAACCTTGTCACCATCCTCACGAACTGCCCAACCAACTGCTCGATCACCATCACGCAGAGCATTCCGGCCGGCACGGTCCTCACCCCCGGCTCGCATGTGGTTATCATTCGCACCTGCGATTGCCTGGGCAACTGCCGCGACTGCGACGTTGTGGTCGATGCTGTGCTCAGCCTGGACTGCTGCACCGCAACTCCGGTGCTCAAACTCTTCAGCGGCGCTACCAATAGTCCGGCCGGCCTCCTGCCCGCCAGCGCGCTCGACCCGCAGTTCCTGACTGGCCCGCCTCTGTTCACCACGCCCAATCCCTACGTGCCAGCACTTATTCACTGGCTGTGGCTCCCGAATTCCGCACTCTCGAAATGGATCGGCCCGACGCCGTCGTACGCGGCGTCGCCGGGAGGTGCGTTCCTCTACACGAACCGCTTCTTCCTTTGTTCGACCAACCGGGCATCCCTGACGGGTCGGTGGACTGCAGACGACAGTGGCGCGATCTGGCTCAACGGTTCTCCCACGACCAATGTGCTGTCGGCGGGCTGGGGTTTCACCAACTGGCATCCCGTGACCATCACCTCGGGTTTCGTGCCCGGTTGGAACCAACTCGTGTTCCGCGTGACGAATTACAGCCAGAGCGTCACTGGCCTGCGCACCGAAATCACCGGCACCGCCTGTTGCAGCAGTTGTGTGGCGATTTCCTGCCCACCCAGCGTCGTGACCAACACTTGTGCCGGCGGCGTCGTGGTTTCGTATCCTGCTCCTACTGTCACCAGCAGTTGTGGCACCGTTGCTTCGGTGACCTCCACGCCGCCTTCCGGCTCGTTTTTCCCGGTGGGCAACAACGTGGTCACCTGCACCGCGATTGATGCCCAGGGCAATGCGGCCACCTGCAGCTTCATGGTCACCGTCGTGCGCATCGGGAAGCCGGTCGTCATCAAGTGCCCGCCGAACCAGACGCTTTACACCTGTGGCACCGCAGCCGTGGCGTATTACAAAGTCTCGGCGTCCGGCCAGACCGGCCCGGTGGTTATTACGCCGCCGTCCGGTTCCACCTTCCCGCTCGGCACCAATGTCGTCACCTGCACCGCCACCAATGCCTGCGGCGACGTGGCGAGTTGCCAGTTCCTCATCATTGTGAAGCCCTACCCGCTGGGGGCCCCCGCGGTCGTGATGCAGGCCGGTTTGCCGGACAACTTCCTCCTGCCCGTTGACCCGTCTCCGCAGAATGCCTGCATGGTCGCCGCATTCTCCGGTTATTCGTTCTGGAAGGGCTTTGACGACACCGCCCTCAACACCCTGCTCGGACACCGCTTCGCCAGTCTGCCCAACAACATCGTTAAGGCGGAACTCGTGGTGCGCATGAAGCCGGGAGCCGACTTCGGCTCCGATAACGACGGCATCTTCATCGGATTGCCTGCATGCACCTTTTCGAACTTCCTTTATGGGGCATCCATCAAAGCGTTGTCCGGAGCGGTGCCTCCGACTGGCGGAACCTGGTACACACCCAACAACGGGCCGACCACCTTCACGCTCAACCTCGGCGTGCTCAATCCCGCCTTGCTAACCTATATGAACACGGCCCTGCATCTGGACGTGGTCGTTCACGACGACACCACCGTGGATTACATGCTGCTTCGGCTCTGGACCTGCCCGCCGCCGAACGTGTGGAATGGCGTGCCGGTTTGGACGGCTAACGGGACGAACCTTCCCTCTGCCATTGCAGCCATGCCGGCGCCGGTGCTGCCTGGTATCGGGGTCATCGGCACCGGACCGGCGATTTGTATCGCGCCGCCCAACGGCAATTCCAGCCTGCCGAACCAGGCCGTGCTCGGCATTGGCGGCGGTCAGGGTTTCGCCTTCACCACCGTGCTCGACATGAACGCCCCCGAAGGCGCCACGATCGTTCTGGCCGAGGTCGCCGACCCTGATTCGACGAACGATCCGACCCTCATCACAGCGCAAAAGACTTGTCGGCCGCGGTGTGGGTGGAATATCAAAGTGGCCAAACGCTGTTTTGCGGACGACGGCAGCGAAGAATACCGCAGCGCCGCAGTCAACACCAACGGCGACCTGCTCGACTCCTTCGCGCAGACCTACGCGGACGGCGGGAGCAACGCGCCCTTGTTCCTTGCAGCCGATACTGACATCACCACGTTCCCGCTTACCGTGGCCTGCGATTGGCAGGCCGGTGCCGTCACGTTCACCTTCCCAGGAAGTGTCGCCCGACGGCTGTGTGGCGGCCTTCCGTGCCCGAAGGGCTGGGACGGCACCATCAAGGGACGCGTCAGCGAGGATATCGTCTGGGACGGCAGTTTGGGCGTTCGGCCCCCCGATGCCAGCAGCGTTATCTTCAACGCCATTGGGAAATACCAACCGGCGCCTCGTCCTGAGCTAACGATCAACTCGACCGGGCTGAGCGATCTTGTGGTCACCTCTGAGCGGTTGGTGGCGATGGGCCGGGAGATCGCCGGAGTGGCAGACGCGCCGGTGATGTTTCACGGCACTCCTGAAGGCAACGGCGTGAGCTGGACCCCGCTCGACGACCAGAATGGGGTGAGCATTGATCTGGGCCAGAGCGCAAGCTTCGACGTGGGCATCCATTATTTCGACAACGGTGATGTCCCGACGCAGGAACAACTCTTCCGCATCGGCGGGTCGATATGGCCGCCGGGCACGACCACCAATCGCCCGCCGCCGCCGCTGCCGCCGGTTGACCTGCGCCTGGCTGGCGTCCCCGGGGGTGTCGAGTCTTCTGTGGACTTTACCAGCCTCGGCGCGACGGGTGTCACGGTGCGGCTCCTGAGCAACAGCGTGCTGATCGCCTGGGTCAGCGTGCCCGGACCACTCGTCGATCCGGCAGACCCCTTGCTCCTGGACCGCTGGCCGGATCGCCTGGCTCAACTCCCGGGCAACGGCGGCCTGAGCCTTTTCAGCAGCGAGACCTTCAACCTCTCGGGCTATACTGGTAACGAAGTGCAGTTCATTCCCGAGCTGCCGCCCGGCTCGACGCCGTTCCCATTCTACAGCGAACTCCAGTGCCTCGGCAGTGTGGGCAGCGAGAACCTGCTCTACGACCTTCACCGCACGATTGCCCGCGTGCCCATTCCGTTGCGGGTCGGTAATACGCCGGGCGGCATCAGCCTGAGCTGGGAAGGCAACGGCTTCCGTCTGCAAGGAGCCGAGAACGTCGCTGGTCCATGGTATGACTTGGGCGTCAGTTCCCCGGTGAGCTTCGGCGCTCCCTACCCGGCTCGGTTCTTCCGCCTGGTATGTGACTGAACCCCATTCCGCCGCCGCGGTTGGTGATGACCAGCCGTCCAGCCGGGTTGATGCTGGACGGCGCGATTGGCGGGGTTATCGCGTCCTGTTGACTTGAACGATTTTCTTGACCTGACCAAAGCCCGCGTGCGCGACGAAGGCAAACCCCGCCTCACCCACGCTGAAGTCAAGAAACGCTACGGCATCAAATCACCGTTGCTAGCGCTGCATCAACAAGATCGAGACCAAGGGGAGGGATGGCAGCTCTGCGCGGTCGGATGTCCTCACTATTGACACAAATGCAGTGCCGTGGCCGTTCATTCAGCAGGTTGGGAACATACGCTCGACTGCCCACCTGCAGCCGTTGTGCAATCCACTTCAAGCGCATTGTCGTTTCCGAAAGGGGTCCGTCCCCGGAAACACCAATTGAGCCGGAGGATTAACGCCGAGGGCACACGAGAAGCGGAAAGCGGAAACCAGCGGTCAGACGGCCTCCCGCCGGATTTCGGTCTTACCCCAGCACCGGCTCGCTGCCGTCGATCATCTTCACTTTGGTATGGGTGAAGTATTCCTTGGTGAGCGCCTTGATTACTTTGTCACGGTGGTCGTAGAGGCGTTTGAGCTTGCGCGGTTTGTGGCGGGACAGCGCGTAGCTGGTCAGCAACGGCATCGCGATCGTGGTGTCGGTGTAGCAGACCACGGCGTCGGGCAGCCGGTCCGGGTCCACCTTGCCCCAGCTCACCGCTTCGCTGAGCGTGGCGCCGGAGAGGCCGCCGGTGTCGGGCCGCGCGTCGGTGACCTGCAGGAAGTAATCCTGGCCGTATTCCTTGATGCGGAGGACTTCCTGGATCTGCGGTTCGGTCTGGAGCATGAAATTCTTCGGGCTGCCGCCACCCCACAACACGACCGCGCTCTTGCCGCCGGCGCGCTTGGCCGCGAGCACAAAGGCCGTGGTCTCGTTGACGTCGATGGATGGGTTGAGGCGGAGCTTGTTGCCGCGCAGTTCGACGCCGGCGACGTTCATGCCGATGGTCGAGTCGCCCGGAGAGGATGTGTAGCACGGCACGCCAGCGCGGTAGGCAGCGGCGAGGACGGAGACATCTTTGAGGCCGGCCTTGCGTTCCCATTCGGCGCAGTATTTGCCGATGAGATAATGGAGTTCGGCAGTGCCCATCTCTTTTTGGAACTCGGGCTGGATGAGAATGCTGCGGAGGATTTCGTCGGTGGCCATCAGGCAATCGCTGTAGCCGAGCAGCACGTCATAGACGCGGACGATGTCGTTATTGCGCAGTTCGGTGTCGTCGAACTTGAAGCTGCCGACGCGCACGGGGTAGTTGAGGGCGAAGTGCATGTCGTGGTAGAGGTTCGCGCCGGTGGCGACGATCCAATCGACGAAGCCGGCCTTGATCAGCGGGACGATGCTCGAGCAGCCCATGCCCGCGGGTGTGAGCGCGCCCGAGAGGCTCATGCCGATGGTGACATCGTCGGCGAGCATTTTCTCCGTGAACAACTGGCAGCTTTCCTTGAGGCGCGCGCCGTTGTAGGCGAGGAAGGTTTCATCGATGAGATCGGCGATCTTTTCCTTGCCGGTGATGTTCTTCGGCTGGATGCGTTTGCCGGACATAAATTTGTCGCGGTTTGGGCAGGCTTTCTTCTTCAGCCAATCGGGCATTTCAGACAGATCTTTGCGGTAACGGCGCTTGGCGTTGTCGGTGCTCATAATTCAAATCAATATCGGACGCAAACAATACGCTGGTTCGGCCGGTTGCCAATAAGAAACTGGCCAGGGCGGATTCAAGAACCTGCAAAATCGTAGCCGCCGACGGCAGTCGGCGCACTTTTCCTCAATTACTGAGATTAGCGCCGACTGCCGTCGGCGGCTACGATTTCTTGAAACCACCCTGGAAACTGGCGGAGCGATGGAGTTTGGGCGCATTTGCGAGTCCCTGGCAAGGTGGGCAGCAGGGACGCCTTGGCGAGGCGTTCCTACCAACCTTGCCAAGGACTCGCAAATGCGCCCGTTTCAAAGCGGAACGGCTCTCCGGCCGGAAGATCGGGACTTGCGGTTTTTCTGGTAGCTGACGGGTTTGCGGTCGGGAGATTCGGTTTGTTTGACCAATTCGCTTCCGTCGAGCGTTCGTTTCAACTCCCGTATCTGGTCGCGGAGCAGCGCGGCTTTCTCGAATTCGAGGTTGTTGGCCGCGCCGAGCATCTCCTCCTCGATCTCGCGGATTGTCTCGTTGATGTCGATATCGACACCTGATTCGTTCAGGAAGGAGTGGGCCTGCCGCGCGGTTGCCTTGTGCGAAGACAGGCTCTCTTCGACGGCGCGGGTGACGCTGCGCGGGGTGATGTTGTGCTCCAGATTGTAGGCCAGTTGCTTCTGCCGGCGGTAGTCTGAAACCGCGAGGAACTTCTGGATGCTCTGGGTTCGCACGTCCGCATAGAGAATGACTTCACCATGCAGGTGGCGCGCGGCCCGACCGGCGGTTTGGATCAAGCTCGTGGCGCTGCGCAGGTAACCTTCCTTGTCCGCGTCAAGAATCGCCACCAGGGAAACTTCCGGCAGGTCGAGACCTTCGCGCAGCAAGTTGATGCCGACCAGCACATCAAATTCGCCTTTGCGCAAGGAGCGCAGGATTTCCACGCGTTCGATGGCGTCGATTTCGCTGTGCAGGTATTGGACGCTGATGCCGATTTCGCGGAGGTAATCGGTGAGTTCCTCGGCGGTGCGTTTGGTGAGCGTGGTCACCAGGATTCGTTCCTTCACATCGGCGCGTTTGCGGCATTCATTGATCAGATCATCGATCTGACCGGTCAGCGGTTTGACGGTCACTTTGGGATCGACCAGGCCCGTGGGCCGGACGATCTGCTCGACGATATGGCCGTGGGACCATTCGAGCTCGCGCGGTCCTGGCGTGGCGCTGACGTATATCGTCTGGTTCTGAAGCACTTGGAATTCCTCGAAGGCCAGCGGCCGATTATCCAACGCGCTCGGCAGGCGGAAACCGTAGTCCACCAGCACGGTTTTGCGGGAGCGGTCGCCGGCATGCATCCCGCCGATCTGCGGCACGGTGGCGTGGGATTCGTCGATCACGAGCAGGTAATCCTTCGGGAAGAAGTCAAATAGCGTGCAAGGACGCGAGCCGGGAACGCGGGCGGCCAGGTGTCGGGAATAATTCTCGATGCCAGAGCAGAAGCCCATTTCCTCCATCATTTCGAGGTCATATTCGGTGCGCATCTTGATGCGTTGGGCTTCCAGCAGCTTCCCGTGCTTTTCGAACCAGGTAATGCGGTCGCTGAGCTCCTCGCGGATGGAAAACAGAGCGGGACGCAGCTTTTCGGCGGGCGTGACGAATTGTTTGCCGGGATAGATCGTGACTGTTTCAAGTGATTCGATTTTGTGGCCCGTCAGGGGCTCGAACCGCGTGATACGTTCGATCTCGTCGCCAAAGAACTCGACGCGCAACGCGTCCTCGCGTCCGGCAGGGCAGAGTTCGACGGTATCGCCGCGGACGCGGAATTGGCCGCGGGTGAACTCGATGTCGTTGCGGTTGTATTGGAGATCGACCAGCCGGTGGAGGAAATGGTCGCGGGTCATTTCGATGCCGGCGCGGATCGTGATGACCATAGCCTCGTAGTCCTCCTTGCTGCCGATGCCATAAATGCATGAGACACTGGCCACGACGATGACATCCTGGCGCGAAAACAGCGCGCTCATCGTCGAGAGCCGCAGCCGCTCGATCTCGTCGTTGATGCTCGAATCCTTCTCAATAAAAGTGTCTGTGCGCGGGATGTAAGCCTCCGGCTGGTAGTAATCAAAATAGCTGACGAAGTACTCGACCGCGTTGTTCGGGAAGAAGCCTTTAAACTCGGCGTAGAGCTGGGCGGCGAGCGTCTTGTTATGGGAGATCACCAGCGTCGGTTTGTTTACGTTTCTGATCACGTTCGCGACCGTGAACGTCTTGCCCGAGCCCGTGACGCCAAGCAGCGTCTGATGTTTCGCGCCGGCAACCAGCGCTTCCGTCAGTTTGGCGACGGCTTGCGGCTGATCTCCGGCGGGTTGGTAGGGTGAAACAAGCTCGAACATCGACTTAAAAACCCTCCGGGCACGTTAAAGAGGCAAATGCTGAACGGCGTTTGCCCACTCCGAAGCCTCTGAAGCCTTGGCAATAAGCTCCAAGTCAGCCACCCACCGGCCAATATTAGCGGCCAGTTGATGACCATAGAACAATCCTGCAAAGCCTCTCCCTTGCCGCTGCCAATCCTCTGACATCACGGCGATCGCCAGGGGCAGATGTACGTCAAGGTAGAGCGGGACAGGCATGGCGGCGCTTCAAAGCTCGGAGTCGTTCCAAGGCCGCAGACGGAGGTGTGCTCCGAGCTAGTCGCTCGCTCTCGCGCCACTCCTCATCAATCTCTTGGTCAATCTCGTCCGTGTGATCGAAGTAGTAAGCCAAGGCCGAATGGATTTCCGCCAGTTTGAGATAGGAGTGCTGCCGGTGAATCTCGTCAGACGACCAGCCGTTGCCAACGTAGTCCATGACGATTTGAGCCACCCGCGTGCGCAGATGGCTTTCCAGGCGGGCCGGCTCGCCGGCGGCTTTCACAATATGCGGATATGCGGTTGCGACAACCATTACCGACACGATTACACCAGACGTCGAAATCGTCAAGACGCTGTTCGGAGCGCGAAGCCAAACCGCAAGAGACAGCAGGGGAGAAAGGTGGCTGGCGGGGCGTGCTGACAACCACTCGAGCTGATGCCAAGCCTCGATTCAAGTTCTGCGCACCTTCACGCATCACGCATCACGCATCATGTCTCACGCATCACCCATCACGCATCACCCATCACGCATCACCCATCACGCATCACCCATCACGCTTTTACTGCTTTCCAGAATTCCGAACTCTCCAGTAAGCTACCGCCATGCGAATTTTATCAGGCATCCAGCCTTCGGGCACGTTGCATCTCGGAAACTACTTCGGGATGATGAGGCCCGCCATCGAGCTTCAGGACAAAGGGCAGGCGTTTTATTTCATCGCCAATTATCATTCGATGACGTCTTTGTTTGATCCGGCGGAGCGTCGTCTGAATACGCTCGATGTGGCGCTGGATTTCCTTGCCTGCGGTCTGGACCCGAAGAAGTCCGTCTTCTTTCGCCAGTCCGATGTGCCCGAGGTGACGGAACTGACCTGGTTGCTGGGCAGCGTTACACCGATGGGTTTGCTGGAGCGTTGCCATTCCTACAAGGACAAGGTGGCCAAGGGCATCTCGTTCAACTTCGGGCTGTTCGCCTACCCGGTGCTCATGGCTGCGGACATTTTGATTTATGACTCGAACGTCGTGCCCGTTGGGCAGGACCAGAAGCAGCATGTGGAAGTCACGCGCGACATCGCCATTAAGTTCAACGAGCAGTACGGTGAGACATTCGTGATTCCGCAGCCGCAAATCCGCAGTGATGTCGCCAAGGTGCCCGGCACCGACGGCGAGAAGATGAGCAAGAGCTACGGCAACACCATCGAGATTTTCGGCGATGAAAAGGCGCTTCGCAAAAAGGCGATGAGCCTTAAAATGGACAGCCGCACTCCCCAAGAACCGAAGCCCGATGCCGATCAGAACCTCGCCATTCAGATTCTGAGACTTGTCGCTGCGCCCGACGTGGCGAAGGATCTCGAAGATCGGTTGCGAGCCGGCGGGCTGGGGTATGGAGAGTTGAAAAAGGCGCTCTTCGAGCAGTATTGGAATTATTTCGCCGCCGCCCGGACCAAACGAGCGGAGCTGGCGGCAAATCTGGATTATGTCCACCAGGTTTTGGCCGAGGGCGCCGCGAACGCGCGCAGCGTCGCGCAGAAGGTCCTGCAGCGAGCGAAGGTCGCGAGCGGGTTGGATTGAAGCTCACGGCTGCGCTCTTGCGGACAGCGCGAAAAGCCCGAGACCGAGTACGGCCAGCAGTATTAGTTTTTTGGTTGGCTTGTCGGCAGCGAGTCAGGCGGAACTGATTGATGTCAGGTTGACACCCCAACAAAGTCTGACATAATGTCATACATGCAACTGACCGTTTCGCTCCGCAATTTCAAACGCGACCCGCGTTACCAGCGGTTGGCGCACCAGGGCACCGAAGTGCTGGTCACCAATCGCGGCAAGCCCTACCTCCGACTTTTGCCTCCGGCCAGGAGCGGGAGCTTTGTGGGTGCCGCCAGGGCCGGCAAACCGCTGACAGCCGACATCGTGCAGCCGGCAATTCCGCCTGAAGACTGGAACGTGGGCCGATGAACTACCTGCTGGACACGGCCACATGGATCAACAGCGTCAAGGAGCCAGAAACACTGCCACATCGCATCCGTGCGTGGATGAAGGACGCCACCAGCCACACGTTCTCCCTGGCGGACGTCAGCCTGTTGGAAGCGTCCTTCCTGGCGCGCAAAGGCAAGGTTGATTTCGGCATGGCCTTTCGCGATTGGCTTGCCCTGCCTTTGGAGGGAGACCTCACGGTGCTGCCGATCACGGCCACGGTGGCCGCCCTGGAACACGAGTTGCCGCGCACGTTCCAGGGAGACCCGGCCGACCGCCTTATCGCCGCAACCGCCAAAGCGCACGGCCTGACCCTGATCACCCCGGACGCGGCCATTGCTTTCCACGATGTGGTGTCCGTCGTGCGCTACCACTGGCACCCACGACACTGAGCCGCGTTTGGAACTAACTCCAAGCCAAGTCGGTCAAGTTACTCGGCCCATTCCGCCGGCCTGCCGACTCGGCGATTCATGGCGGTTTATCCGACCGACTGTGCCACCAGAACTGTGCCACTCACTTGGAATATGTGCCAAATAGGCACAGTTGGCACACATTTCGGCCCATCCAGAAAAGAGCAGTTATTGCCTAAATAGCTATTTAACAATCACTTATCACTATCCAATCACTATGGCATTGCCATTGCTAAGTGACTTGCGGATTTTTATATCCAGGAATATTTTATGGCTAAAGTTATTGGCATTGATTTGGGAACGACGAACTCTTGCATGGCGGTCATGGAAGGGGGCGAACCGACTGTACTCGAGAATTCAGAGGGCCGTCGCGTGACGCCGTCGGTTGTGGCTTTTACCAAGAGCGGAGAACGATTGGTTGGGGACGCCGCCAAACGGCAGGCGGTCACCAACTCAAGGAATACCGTGTATTCCATCAAGCGGTTCATGGGCCGCAAGTACTCTGAAGTGGAAGAAGAGCGCAAGCGTGTTCCGTACAAGGTCGTTTCCGGGCCGAACGGGGATGCGTGCGTGGAAGTCGAAGTGGAGGGTAAACCCAAGCAATACAGCCCGGCAGAAGTTTCGGCCATGATTCTTGGCAAATTGAAGGCTGACGCCGAAATGCGCCTGGGCGAGAAGATCACCCAAGCTGTGATTACCGTGCCGGCTTATTTCAACGACTCCCAGCGGCAAGCCACCAAGGACGCCGGTCGGATTGCGGGTCTCGAGGTTTTGCGCATTATCAACGAACCGACTGCGGCATCACTGTCGTACGGGCTTGATAAGAAGAAGGACGAGAAGATCGCGGTGTATGATTTGGGGGGTGGCACGTTCGATATTTCCGTGCTCGAAATCGGCGATGGTGTTTTCGAGGTCAAGGCCACCAACGGGGATACCCATTTGGGAGGCGATGACTGGGATGGCCGGATCATGGACTCGATTCTGGATGAATTCAAGAAGGAGAACGGGATGGATTTGCGGAAGCAACCTGATGCCCTCCAGCGCATCAAGGAGGAGTCCGAGAAGGCCAAGATTGCGCTCTCGAGCTCGCAAGTTTATGAGATCAACCTGCCGTTCATCACGGCGGACGCTAGCGGGCCAAAGCACATCAGCATGAAGCTGACGCGCGCGAAGATGGAACAGCTCTGCGACGACCTGTTCGAGCGCACGATCACCCCGGTAAAGAATT
This sequence comes from Verrucomicrobiota bacterium, assembly GCA_037130375.1. Classification (GTDB taxonomy): domain Bacteria; phylum Verrucomicrobiota; class Verrucomicrobiia; order Limisphaerales; family UBA8199; genus JAPLUA01. The sequence continues at coordinate 25,083 of JBAXTC010000013.1, forward strand.
GCCTGCGGGATGGAGATATTCTCGCGGAGAAGATAGATGAGCTGGTTTTGGTCGGTGGCATGACGCGCATGCCGAAAGTGGTGGACACGGCTCGCGACCTGGTGAAAAAGACACCTCACCAGGGTGTGAACCCGGACGAAGTGGTGGCGGTGGGCGCCGCCATTCAAGCCGGCGTGCTTAAAGGCGAGGTCAAAGACGTGCTGCTGCTGGACGTGACACCGCTGTCGCTGGGTATCGAAACGCTCGGTGGCGTGTTTACGAAGCTGATCGAGCGCAACACGACGATCCCGACTCGAAAATCCGAAATCTTTTCGACTGCCTCGGACAATCAGCCGGGCGTGGAGATACATGTCCTCCAGGGCGAACGCCAACTGGCGCGCGATAACAAGACGATTGGCAAGTTTCATTTGACGGACATCCCGCCGGCACCCCGGGGCATGCCGCAGGTCGAAGTCACTTTCGACATTGATGCCAACGGCATTTTACACGTCAACGCCAAGGATTTGGGCACGGGCAAAGAGCAGAAGATCACTATCACCGCCAGCAGCGGCCTGAGCAAGGACGAGATCGAAAAGATGCGCAAGGACGCCGAAGCGCACGCGGAAGACGACAAGAAACGCCGGGACGAAATCGAGATGCGCAACGAGGCGGACAATGCGGTCTATCGCTCGGAAAAGATGCTCAAGGAAAACGCCGAGAAGATATCCGGCACGGACAAGAGCAAGATTGAAACGGCCGTCAACGAGGTCAAAGAGGCCCTCAAAGGCGGCGATGCCACGGGCATCCGGTCAGCGAGCGAAAAGCTGAATGAAGCCTGGCAGTCGGTTTCGGCCGAACTGTATAAGGCCGCGGCTGAAAAAGCCCGGGCGAGCAAAGAGCAGGGGCAGCCTGGGGGCGCTCCCGGAACCGGCGGCGAGCCCAAGAGCGAAGAGAAGAAGGGCAAAGATGAAGGCCCGATCATCGACGCCGAGGTGGTGGACGAGAAGAAATAGATTTTCCCGCGGCGGATGCGGCGGGATTGTGATTCACAGCAAGAACCAAAAACATAAACAAAGAAAAAAGAAAACTATGGCATTAAACGTAAAACCCCTCGGTGATCGCGTTCTGGTTGAACCGGTTGAAGAGAAGGAAGTAAAGAAGGGCGGAATCATTATTCCCGATACCGCCAAGGAAAAACCGCAGGAAGGCATTATTCGCGCGCTGGGCACGGGCAAGACCAACGATGACGGCAAGAAAGTGCCGTTTGAAGTGAAAGTCGGCGACCGCGTGCTGGTGAGCAAGTACGGTGGCAGCGAAATCAAGCTTGATGGCAAGGAGTTCAAGCTACTCAATTCGGACGATCTCCTGGCTATTCTTGAATAACTAATAAAGGTTGCATTAATCAACCGTTAACAATCGACTATTTATATAATATATGGCAGCAAAACAATTACTCTTTAATGAAGCCGCACGCCAGGCCGTGCTGCGCGGGGTGGCCAAGCTCTCCCGTGCCGTTACCGCCACACTGGGGCCCAAGGGCCGCAATGTCGTGCTCGACAAAAAATTCGGCTCCCCCACTGTGACCAAGGACGGCGTCACCGTGGCCAAGGAAATCGAGCTGGAGGATCCTTATGAAAACATGGGCGCCCAGATGGTGCGCGAAGTCGCCAGCAAGACGAGCGACGCTGCGGGCGACGGAACAACAACCGCGACCGTGCTGGCCGAGGCGATTTATCGCGAGGGCCTCAAGCACGTGACCGCCGGCGGCAACCCCATCGGCATCCAGCGCGGTATTGCCAAAGCCGTCGAGGCTGCGGTAGCGCACCTGGACAAAATCGCCAAGAAGGTGAAGGACAAAGAGGAAATCAAGCAGGTTGCGACCGTTTCCGCCAACTGGGACACCACCATCGGCGAGATCATCGCCGACGCGATGGATAAGGTCGGCAAGGACGGCACCATCACTGTCGAAGAAGCCAAGTCCATCGAAACCACCCTCGAAGTTGTCGAAGGCATGCAGTTTGACAAGGGCTATCTCTCGCCCTATTTCGTCACCAATACCGAGACGATGGAAGCCAAGCTCGAGGATGCTTACATCCTCATCTTCGAAAAGAAGATCAGCAGCCTCAAGGACATGCTTCCGCTGCTCGAAAAGGTCGCCAAGGTCGGCAAACCGATGCTCCTCATCTCCGAAGACCTTGAAGGCGAAGCTCTGGCCACCCTTGTGGTGAACAAGCTCCGTGGCACGCTCAACGTTGTGGCCGTCAAGGCTCCGGGCTTCGGTGATCGCCGCAAGGCCATGTGCGAAGATATCGCCATTCTCACCGGTGCGAAATTCATCAGCGAAGACCTCGGCATCAAGCTCGAGACAGTCGAACTCAGCGATCTCGGCAAAGCCAAGAGCATTGTCGTGGACAAGGAAAACACCACCATTGTCGAGGGCGGCGGCAAGAGCTCTGAGATTCAGGGTCGGGTGAACCAGATTCGCCGGCAGATCGAGGAAACCACCTCGGACTACGACCGCGAGAAGTTGCAGGAACGCCTGGCCAAACTGGCCGGTGGCGTGGCTGTCATCAACGTCGGTGCCGCGACCGAAACCGAGATGAAAGAGAAGAAGGCCCGTGTCGAGGACGCCTTGCACGCGACTCGCGCAGCCGTCGAAGAGGGCATCGTCCCGGGCGGTGGCGTGGCATTGATCCGCTGTCTGGAAGCCATTGACAAGGTCAAGGGCGCCAATGATGACGAGAAGATCGGTGTCGAAATTGTCAAGCGCGCCATCGAATTCCCGACGCGTGCATTGGCCAACAACGCCGGCGTTGAAGGCTCAGTCATCGTCGATGAAGTCAAGAAGCGCAAGGGGAACGAGGGCTATAACGTGGCTGACAACTGCTACGAAGACCTCGTCAAAGCCGGCGTGGTGGATCCCAAGAAGGTCACCCGCACCGCGCTCCAGAACGCCGCGTCCATCGCGGGCTTGCTCCTGACCACCGAATGCCTCATCACTGAGATTCCGGAGAAGGACAAGAAGTCCCCGATGCCGGGCGGTCATGGCGGCGGCGGCATGGGCGGTGAGATGGATTATTAACCCTTTCGCAGCGTAGGGTAGGCGTTCCGCCTGCCCTTGCCTGCTGCGGTTCCGGAAGGAACCGGAAAGATCGAGCGAGGTTGGCGTGAGCCAACCTCGCTTTTTGCTGGTGGAGTGAAGCGGTCGGAGGGACTCAAGTTGAGTCTTTATTGGCCTGCTTCCAGACCTCAGGTTTTTGAGAAAAAGGGCCGCTAGCAACCGCAAGTTCAGTTCCC
>JBAXTC010000130.1:0-13914 GCA_037130375.1 Verrucomicrobiota bacterium
CCAGTCGGTCCCTGGCGCTCTGTCAGCGCTGCGATTCACGGTCTTTCACCGACGTCGGCAAGCGCATATCGACCGCAAACACCACTTTCTTGTGGCTTATTGTGCAAGTTGTTTTGGCGGCCAGGGCGGTAGCTTCCAACGCTTCCCACGCGCTCAGATCCCACGCGGCAAAACTGTGCCGGTAAAAATGCCACGAATCCGTCGAATACCGCCAGGGTCGCAGGCTGGTCTTGAGCGCCTTCTTGAGGATCGGCTGGATGGAATCCCATTCGCGATCGTTGTAAACGGCGTGTGGCACGAAGCGGGTTTGCTTGAGCATGTCCGCAGTGGGCTGATCTTCGACGTTAATCAAGGGTTCCAAAAGATCGACATCGGTGTGCAGCAGCAGCAGCGGGGGACGAAACGTGGCGCGAATCCGCGTTTGGTTGGTCAGCGCGCAGACCGCATCGAGGAGCGTTGGTGCAGGGTTGGTCAGGTCCGCTTTGGCGGCGCGGAACATGTACCACTCATCCGTTGCGCCTGGCATAAAGACCAAACCCTTCACCGCCGCGTTCGATTGAAATGCGCGCCACAGAACATCCACGCAGTTCGTCCGGTTGAGTTGGGCGACGTTGGCGCGGAGGGGCATCCGGCTGAGGGCGGTTTGCCACGATTCCTCGGCGCACAGGCGGCCGCAGACCAGCCACAGGCAGAGGCAGAGAGCCGAGCGCATGATCAAAGCCCCAGCTTTTTGAACCGACTCTTCACCTCTTTGAAATGAAAGTCGAGCGAGCAGAGCTTTTCGAGCTCCCCCTTCTTGAAATGCCTCGCCACGTCAGGGTCGCTCTTGAGTTGTTCGAGAAAGTCTGCATCGTCGCGGCCCGCGTGTTTCACCGCCCAGGTCTGCATCGCGTTGCGCTGGACCAGTTCATAAGCCTGCTCGCGGGTGAGTCCCTTCTTGATGAGCGCCAGCAAAACGGTTTGCGAATTCCACATCCCGAGCGACCGCCCGAGGTTTTGTTTCATGTTCTCCGGATACACGATCAGCCCGTCCACCAGTTTGGTCAGGGTGACGAGCATGTAGTCGAGCAGGGTGCAGGAATCCGGGAAGATGATGCGTTCAACCGAGCTATGGCTGATGTCTCGCTCGTGCCAGAGGGCAACGTTCTCGAGCGCGGCGAGAGCATTGCCCCGAAGCACGCGCGCCAAGCCGCTGAGGCGCTCGCTGGTAATCGGGTTGCGCTTGTGCGGCATGGCGCTGGAACCTTTCTGGCCTTTGGCAAAGAATTCCTCGACCTCCAGAACTTCGGTGCGCTGGAGATGTCGAAACTCGGTGGCCCAGCGCTCGATGCTCGCGCCCACCAGGGCCAGCGCGCCCATAAACTCGGCGTGCAGGTCGCGTTGAACAACTTGCGTGGCGATCGGGGCAGGGCGGAGTTGGAGTTTTTGGCAGACGAACGACTCGATTTCAGGCGAGAGATGAGCACTGGTGCCAACCGCACCCGAGAGCTTGCCGACCGCCACCACCTTGCGCGCCGATTCGAGCCGTTGCAGTGCCCGCCCAAACTCGTCATACATCAACGCGAGTTTCAAGCCAAAGGTGGTCGGCTCGGCGTGGATGCCGTGGCTGCGGCCGATCATTGGCGTCAACTGATGTTGCCGGGCCCTGACGGCAATACTCTTGCGCAGCGCCAGAACATCCTCGATGAGAATGTCGGCCGATTGCACCATTTGCACCGCGAACGCGGTATCTACGACATCGCTGCTGGTCAGCCCGAAGTGAAGCCAGCGGCTGGCGGGCGCGCCAATGTTCTCCGCGACGTTGGTCGTGAAAGCAATGACGTCGTGGTTCAGGGTCCGCTCGAGCTCGCGGCAGCGTTCCACATCGAACGCAGCGCGGGCCTTCATCTGCCCAAAATCCTTCTTCGGCACCAGTCCTGCAGCGCAAAGCGCTTCGCTGGCGAGAAGCTCGATTTGGAGCCAGATTTCGAGCTTGCGTTGTTCGCTCCAGATTTCCCGCATGGCCGGGCGCGAGTAACGTTGAATCATGGCCTCACTCTAACCAGAACGGGGAGACGTTGAAACGCTAAAACGTTGGAGCGCGCGAGAAAGTGAATCATGACTGGTGAGCAGTGATTGGTTCAGAATGCCGATTTTACCACCAGTCATCAGTCACCGATGCCCAAGCACCGATCACCGCCTCGATATTTTCTCGCGGGCAGTTTCGAGGATGCGGCGCTCGCGATCGGTCAGGCTCTGGATGCCGTGGGCGGAGATTTTGTCCAGGATTGGATCGACTTCTTTGCTCAAGAATTCATCAGGCGGCAAATCTTCATTGACGCTGACGGGTTTGTGAGTCCAAAGGGCGGAGGCGCGGGGTCGGACGGTGACCAGGCGTCGAGGCGGCGGGGCAACCTTGCGACGGAACTGGGGCCAGTGCCAATGGCCGGCATAGCGCACGAAGATAATACCCGTGAGCATGCCGCCGAGATGGGCCGCGTGGGCGACGTTGTCACTAGAGAAGGCGATGCCGAACCCGGTCAGCACAGCGCTGAAGAGCAACAGAAACTTGGCCCGCATATTCAACGGGATGATGAAGAAGAGCAGGAGCATGAGTGGGCGCTCGGGATAGAGCATGGCGAAGGCGGCAATCAGGCCGAAAGCGCCCGCGGACGCGCCGACGGTGGGGGCGGCAAAACGCAGCGCCCACGCGGACTGGGAAAACTGCTCGGCGAGGACGCCTGCCAGAACCTGGAACAGTCCACCCACAATGCCACTGGAAAAATATAGCGTTAAGAAACTCTTTTGGCCCAGCGCAGATTCGACCTCACGGCCAAAGATGAAGATAGCCCAGCAATTGAGCAACAGATGAAGCAGTCCGCCATGCATGAACTGGTAGGTCAGAAACTGCCAGATAAACCCGTGGCGGAGACCATCGACGCTCAGGGCGAAATACTGGTTCGTTGGGAAGTTCGAAAAATAGAGAAGGATGTTCTGGAGCAGAAAGACAGCCACATTGGCCACCAAAAGCACGAGCGTCGCCGACCACTGTATCCTGAACGGCGTCTGACGCATATAATAACGATCCTCTAACATATCATGTCATTATGAACGTAGCCGCAGAGAAATCATTTATCAAACTCCGAAGTGCATTTCAACGCTGCGGCAGAGACGCTAAAATTCCCCGAGATTGTGGCGCAGCCAGTCCCGTGTGCAGACCTGCCGGGCCGCCGTCCCCGGATTTCACCCCTGAGAGCACGGGAATGCCCCTGGCTAAGACGCGAAAATGCCCGTCGGAGTCAGCCACTAGCAAGGTTCTCATGCCGGGGCGAAGGGTTGCGATGGTTTGATGCCCGGGCGCGCCCAGGGTCAGAAGCGCCGTGGACAGCGCGTCGGTTTCCGTCGCCGATGGCAGAACAACTGCCGCCAGCGCCGTGCCCGTGGCCGGCTGGCCTGTGCGGGGATCGAGGATATGGCCAAAGGTCTTTCCTTCCGCTTGAAAAGACTTTCCCCAGACAGCGGAGACGGACATCGCCTCGTCTCGGAGGGGCACGGTGGCGAGCAGCGCCGGAGAGGCATCCGCTACTTCTCCGTGTTTCCTACTTCCAAGAATGGCGATGGCAGGCGGGGCGGCTTCCGGTTGGTGCCGGGACTCGCTCGAACTGGTGACATGCGGGAAGCCTGCGGCCGCCTGAGGATACTCGATGGCGATTTTCCAGAACTCGGCGTCGGGCGGATGGCCAAGCGCCTGGACGGAGCTGGTGCCGCCATGGAGCAGGGCGTTGGTGATGCCGGCTTCGCGCAGCACCTCGGTCGCCCGCTCAATCGCGTAGCCCTTGCCAATCGCCCCCAGATCGAGCATCACCCCTTCACGGGCAAAGCGGACCGTAAAGTCCCCCCGATCAAGGAGCACGAGGGACATGCCGATGCAGGAGCGAGCCTCGGCCAACTCATCGGGCTTTGGCAAATGACCGCTCCCACCCATGAAACCCCAGCAGCGGACCAACGGCGCGATAGTGATGTCGAACGCGCCGCCGGTTTCAGTGTTTAGCTTCTGTGCGTGCTGCAGCAGCGCGAACAGCCCCGGGGTCACCCGCACAGGGCCTTTGGCGGCGCGGGCGTTGAGGTGGGCAATCTCGCTGCTGGGGCGAAATAGGCTTAGCCGGGCTTCCAGGCGTTCGATTTCGTCCAGGGCCTCCTCTCCCGCAGATCGCAACGACACGGGATTTTCACCGTGCAACACGATTTCAAATCGGGTCGCCATGGCATGGCGGGCGAGGGTGACGGTGGACAAGGGGGGAGGGCGAGTAAAGGGTTAAAAGGGTTGCATTGGCTTCTGAAAAGCAAACGGGTTTCGCAGGCGTGACCTGCGAAACCCGATGCGAGTGTCAGACGTTTGGCTAAGATGAGGGCAGAGTGCCGTAGGTAATCGGCGTGATGGGCGTGTTGCCGTCAGTGCTGACCTTGCGCGTCTTTTCGTCAAACACGCAGGCAATCTTCAGGCGATCTGCCATTTCGGCCAGCGAAATAACGGTCTGGACGCGGATGGCCAGGTCGATGTTCGCGTTCGGCTGCTTGCCGGAACGAATGCAATCGAACCAGTTCTTCTCATGCACCCGGATTTCCTCCGGCTGCAGGTTCGTGAAGTTTTCCGGATCAATCTCGTCGCCGAACTCCCGTTGGGGCGTGAGCTCGACCTTCCCGCCGGTGGCGTCAATGTTCAAGTTGGCTTTATGCCCGTAAAGGCTGAGGCCGGGGGTCGAGGCATTGACGGTGCAGCAGGTGACCATGATCACCAAGCCGCTGGGAAATTCCGCCAGCAGTTGGGCGTGTTCGGGCACCTCGCGTTCGGGAGTGCCGGGCACCTGCAAGTCGGTATGGACGTTCCGAGTGCCAATCGAGCAAACCCGCACGGGGAACTCGGGGCCGCCGGTGGCCAGCATCAACGGGTGCAGCCGGTGCGGTGCCAGGTCGCCCAGGGGGCCGGCGCAATAAGGAAAGTATTTCCGCCACCGATGGAATTGCTCCTCGCTGAATGGCACGCGCTTTTTCACCGGCCCCAGCCAGCGCTCCCAATCGATGTTCTCGGCTTTGGTCTCGGATTCGACCAGGTAATTCCATTCGCCATTGAGGCTGTTGCGGGAATACCACGCCTGAGCCCAAACGAGCGTGCCGATCTTGCCGGCCTTGATCAGCTCGGCGCACTTGCTATAGCCGCCGGCGGAACAGCCCTGCGATCCGGCCTGGAAGATCTTTCCCGTCTTTTTCACGGTGTCATGGACCTGGAAGGCCTCACCCAGGTAGCGCGTCAGGGGTTTCTCGCAATAGACATGACGGCCTGACTCCAGCGAATCGATCGAAATCTGCGCGTGCAACGGGTCATGAGTGGCGATCAACACCGCGTCGATGTCCTTGCGATCGAGCATCTTGCGGTAATCGTCATAAACGTCCGCGTCCTTGAGACTGGCCTTGTCTTTGGCGAAATTGCGGCGCTTGTTGAAAACGTCGCTGGCCGCCACGATCTGGGTGTTGTTCTCGCTGGCCTTTTCCTGAATGCCGACCAAATGGTTTTGGCCGATGCCGAACCCGACGCCAACAATGGCCACCCCGATGCGGTCATTGGCGCCGATGACGCGGCCCGGCGAGGGAGCCTGGTTTTGCCCGTAAACCGGTGTTTTGAACAACGGGGTCGCGGCCACTACCGCAGCGGCGGCAGCGGTTTTCTTGATAAAGTCCCTGCGCGGCAGCGCCGAGGATGACGAGGTTACATTATTGTCCATAAAATGATTTGATAACGATTGCTTAGTCACTGCAAATAACTGACGAAGAGTAACGGAAAGAAATTCGGGGTCAATATCACAAAACGGGTTTGTCGGCGAAGGCCAGCAAATGCATTTCGGCAGGTCGTGGGGCAGGTCTCCGACCTGCCGGTTCACGGAGTCTCCGACGCCGTGCGGGGCCAAAGGCCCCAACCGGGAGGTCTGCCCCACGCTGCTCCCCAAAGTGAGAATTGCTGGTTGCTGAGCCTATTATTCGCTGCTGCTCCTGCTTCTGCCTGGGCGGTTTGGTTTGCCTGGAACTACGCCGGCCAGAAAGGGGATCATCGAGGGGAGTGGCCACTTGACGGCTGAGGCTGCCCTGACGCGGTGGCCGCCGCCGGTTTGGGCTTCGCGTGCTCGCTGTAACTGATCAGACCAGCGCCGAGCATGATGCACATCACTCCCACCCAACGGACTGGCGAAACCTGTTCGTCCAGGAACCACATCGCCGCAAACGTCGCGAACACGAAACTCAAACCGGTCAGTGGCCAGAGAAAACTGATGTCGCTCTTGGAAATAAGCATCAGCAGGCTCGCGAAAAATACCGCTTCGCAAAACACTCCCAGCAGCACGCTCAGATTGGTGGCGCCCGCCTTCACCACCCGGAAGAATTCCGCAGCGCTGACCTGTTTCATGTCGCCGATCTGCGTGATTCCCTTCTTGAGCGAAACCACGCCGACAGATTCAAAGATCAGCCCGATAATCAGAACTAAGAGCAATTTGGCCATGTTACAAATCCTGGTAGCGAATGAGTTTGATGCCGAATTCCTTAACCTGCTCCCGCACGCAAGGACTGGTCAAAGCATCCAACTCGTTCTTAAATTCGTCGAGCGACGGATGTGAGTAAAGCTCCGAATCTCCCGCCGGCAGATTCGCCAGCAATCGGCTGACGTAGTCTTCATCCACGCGCGCATTCTGCAGGAGACCAAATACCGCCCGGGTGTGGCGCACGGCTCGTTGCTGCAGCACTGGGCGGGCGCGCGCAGCCAGCGAGTGAAAAATCACCGTGTGCAAGGCGCGATACAGCAAGTGGCCCGAAGCCAGCCGCAGGTTCAGTCGAAAAGGATCAAAGGTCAGTCGCAGACGCTCGATGCCGAGTTGCTCCGCATCTTCCATCAATATGCCGAATACGGTCGGGTGCAGGTGCAGGTGCAAATGGCCGTTGACATGGTCCAGCGAGAGCCTGGTCGCGTGGAACTTCTGGAACTGCGCATGAATTTCCTGCCGCAACTGCTCCCGCAGCCGGCGCCGAACAAAATAGCGCCATCCGGCGCCGGCTGGGTTGTTGGTGAATTCCCTTGCTGCATTTACGAGTCCGGGAATGCTTGCGGGCGGCAGCGCCGAATGGCCGCACAGCAACGTCAGATGCAGTCCCACTCCCAACCGCGGATTCTCCCGTGCCAGCGCCACCGCCTCTTCAACCGCGGTTTCGTTGACCATCAAACTGGCGCTGGTCAAAATGCCCTCGCGGTGCGCCCGCAAGACGGCCTGATTGATCGACGCAGAGCGTCCAAAGTCATCCGCGTTGACGATGAGCCGGCGAGTGCCATTGGCGGAAGGCGTCACTCTTTTAGTCCATGCCCTGCGTGCCATAGCACGAGGTCGCTGCGCCGGAAACGAACCGGCACCAGGTTCCCAGAATGAGCAATATCTTCTGCCCCCGGTTCAGGCGGGTCAGACTGGGGCCAAAGATGTTAAATCGCTGCTTCTCCAGCTTGCGCAACAGCCGCCAATACACCGACCCCATCAATTCGGCCGCCACCATCGAGCGACGGTCAGGTGCAGGCAGGGTTTGGCGTGCCAATTGATAGAAATGGCGCGCGCGCCCGGCCACACTGTTCGCCAAGTCACAAAATCGCGGCGAATATTCCAACCGCAGAATCTCCTCGGGGGTAACCTTGTACCGTGCCAATTCGGCCAGCGGCAAGTAAATCCTGCCCCGCTCTGCATCGCCGCGCACATCACGCAGAATATTGGTCAGTTGCAGCGCCTTGCCCAGATAAACTGCGTACTCGCGGCAAGCCGCCTCGCGGTAACCAAACACCTCGATGCTCAGCAGCCCAACCACCGAGGCGACGCGATAGCAGTACACTTCCAACGCCTCGTAGTCTTCATATCGGTTGACGTCAAGATCCATCTCCACGCCTTGCAGCAGCGCGTCAAAATGAGCGAAGGGCAACTTGTATTGCCGAATAATCGGCTGCAATTCACGGTTAACCGGGAATTTGGGAGGTTCCGTTCCGCAGGCGCGGCGGACATCCTCGCGCCACGCCGCGAGTTGTTCACGCCGCTGTTGTCTCGAAATCGTTTCGTTGTCAGCCACGTCATCGACCTCGCGGCAAAATGCGTAGAGGGCAGACATGGCATCGCGTTTGGCTTTGGGCAACAGCACAAAAGCCAGCGCCAGATTCGACGCGCTTTTCCGCGTGATCGTCCGACTCTCACGCATGGGTCAGGGCAATATCTCCGGAGGTTCCCCCGTCCGCACAGGCGGCAGACCGCCTGTCTCAGCCAACGTCGGGTTGCGGGGGCGATGTTCCCGCCGGGGCCGCCGCCACTTCCGCCGCTTCCGCGGCTGCTCAGAGTCGCCCTCTATCTCCTCCGCCGCCGTCGTGTTGGTCTCGTGTGAATGATAGTGCCGGTGCTGGTGCTTGTGCTGTCGTCGGCGCATTTTGCGAAAATACTTCACCCAAAGCACGACTGGCAGCGTAATTAATGCTATCGCGCCTAAAACAATGAGACACTCCTTGGTGGCAGGGCTCAGCCCCTGCCATTGTTCGAGCACCTCATCAACCTGCTCTGCAGCTAACAAAATCGGAATTGCGCTCATGGTGAACTGCCTTTGCCCGCATCGTTGGGCGGGATTTCTTCCGGTTCAGTCCCGGCCGAAATGTTCAGCCGCTGCATCCGATACCGTAACGCATGGCGGCTGATCTTTAGTTGCTCGGCGGTCCTGCCGAGGTTGAAATGGTTTTGCTCCAGGATGCTGGTAATCAGTTCCCGCTCAAAACTGCCCATCATCTCGTCGAGCGACTCCGCCCCGGTTGGCTTTGGCACCACGGCTTTGTGCAAACGCGCCTCGACTTGGAAATCCGGCAGGCTGCCGGGTTGGATTTCGCTGATCGTTTCCAGAATGAGCGCCCGCTCAATCACGTTGCGCAACTCGCGGACATTGCCCGGCCAGTGGTGCGACAGGAGCTTCTGCCGCGCCAACCGGGATATCGTCCGTGTGTGCTTGTTCATCGACACACCGAAGGTTCTCAGAAAATACTCCGCCAGCATCAATACGTCATCTCCCCGCTCCCGCAACGGTGGCAGCCGGAACTGGACCACGTTAAGCCGATGGAACAAGTCTTCGCGAAATTGGCCTTCGCGAATGGCTTCCACGATGTCGCGATTCGTCGCGGCAAGCAGCCGGACGTTGACCTTCAGTTCCTGCGTGCCGCCCACCCGCATGAACGTGCCATCCTCCAGGAACCGCAGCAACTTGGCCTGCAACGGCCGGCTCATGTCCGCTATCTCATCCAGAAAAATCGTCCCCCCATCGGCATCCTCCACGCGCCCCAGCTTTTGCTTCAAGGCGCCGGTGAAAGCTCCCTTTTCGTGCCCGAACAGCTCGCTTTCCAATAGCGTCTCGGGAATCGCCGCGCAGTTGATCCGCACGTAGCTCGCCTCCCCGCGCTGGCTTAGCGCGTGGAGCGCTCCGGCCACCAACTCTTTGCCCGTCCCGCTTTCCCCAAGAATCAGCACCCGCGCCGCCGTCGGCGCCACAGTCTGAATCAGTTGCCGCAGCTCGCGCATCTTCTGGGATTCGCCCACGATCCGTTCCAGCCCGTAGGTTTCGATTGCCCGCTGGCGCAGGCTCGCGTTTTCCCGCAGCAGCCGAAACCGTTCCGCGCAACGCGCCACCGCATGCAGCAGTTCCTCGGGCGCAAACGGCTTGGCCAGATAGTCGATCGCCCCCGCCTGAATGGCTTCCACCGCCAGCTTTGGGGTCGCGTAAGCCGTGATCATCAGCATCGGCATATCCGGCCATCGGGCTCGGGCCTTGGACAAAAACTCGTACCCGCTCATCCCCCCCAACCGCGCATCCGTGATCACCATGAAGAATTCTTCGCGCGCCAGCAGCTCCAGCGCTTCCTCCGCCGATTCCACTGTGCGAACCCCGTAGCGCTCGTCTGCCAGCACCGTCTTGAGCGATAGGCGCATGTTCTTCTCGTCGTCCACGACCAGCACAGGTGGGAGCCTTGTGCTCATGCTTTGAACTTCGAGCTTCTGACTTCGGACTTCATTTCAGTTTTGCCAGTTTGATCAATGCCCTTGCAGGGAATAGTAAAATAAACCGCGCGCCCTTTCCAAGCTCAGATTCCGCCCGCACATCGCCCCCATACAGTTCGATGTTGTGTTTGACTGTCGCCAGGCCCAGCCCGGTGCCTTTTTTCTTGGTGGTGTAGTACGCCTCAAAAATCTTTCCCTGCTTCTCAACGGGAATGCCGGGGCCATCGTCACGGATCGAAATCTCGACTGTGTAATCGCTGTGACACTGCGCGTGGACGAAAATGTTCCCACCCTTTTCACCGAGGGCTTCGCGCGCATTTTGGAGGACGTTGATTAACGTCTCGGAAAGGTGGCGGCGCTGCATCAGCAAGGGCGGGAAATCCAGCCCGTAGTTGCGGTGAACCTGGACCGGATAGGCCACCGCCGGCGGAAAGACCCGTTCAACGGCATTGTCCAGTTCTTCGATCACGTTAAGCTTTTCGACATGGCCCTCGCTCAACTGCGCGTAGCCCATGATTTCCGTGATGATCCGGTCCGATCTCTCAACTTCCTCCTGAATAATGCGGATTTGTTCAGGGGACACCGCCTTTCCCAACTTGACGGCGCGTTGCAGCGAGAACGCGGCGTTGTTGATAATCGCAAGCGGATTCTTGATTTGATGCGTAAACTCCGCCGCCACACGCCCTGCTGACCGCAACTGACCTTCCCGCATGGCGAACTCACGCGCTTCTTCCACCGCCCGGCGCTGCCGTTCCATCAGCACCTGCACGCCGTAACAGCAGATCGTCATCAATATTAACAGCGCCAGGCGCAGCAGGAGTGGCTCCGCTGGATTATCCAGGGTCCCGGGAAAGAGAATCTCCCGCTCTCCCGCGTCTAAATAATCGGCGACTCTTATCACAATGATTCCCGCCATCACGTAACAGGCGATCAACGTCAAATTGAGCATGATTTGCGACGTCGCCCGTGGAACGCTCACCGCACCGCGCACGATCAGTCCCAGAAAAAGCCAATACAGGATGCTGTCGTAGCCGCCGGTCACAACGGTCAGCGCCGACAGGAAAACTCCATCCACCAGGCTCATGGCAAACACTGCCCATGACACTAGTGGCAGTGGCAGCCGGCTCATGGTCAGCAGCAAGCCCGCCACCACGATATTCAGCCCAATGTAAATCCAGAGAAAGGATCGCGTGGTTTCCACCGCAATCTCCAGGGCGCCCAACACCTTGCCAAACCACGGTGTGAAATAAAACGAATGCAGCAACATCGCAATCCCGGCCACCTTCAACGGCAGGATGATATCCCGCTCCATCGTGGTGATGCGATCGATCAGTTGCGGGGCATCGGGCGCCGGAATCCGCAACAGCTCGACAGCCCGGCCCGGGAACCGAACAATGACTTTTGCCAGATCCCGGAATCCGTAGTGTCTAAGCCGCTGCCATAAACCGAAGTTCATAAACTATACCGCATAGCCGCTGGTTCAGTGCCTATCGCAGTAATTCCAACGCTCGGGCGGCCACTTTCTCCACCGGCCATAACCGTCCCAGGCCTTCGTAGCCGCACGACAACAAACCTTCCTCCGGCCCAATGAATTCATTACCGCGTGATTTGAGTTTCGCCACGTTTTCCTGCGTCGCCGGGTGGAGCCACATCTTCCCATTCATCGCCGGCGCGATCAGGGTCTTGGCCTCGGCATTCAGCGCCAGCGCCACGCAACTCAAGGCATCGTTGGCCAAACCCAGCGCCAGCTTGGCGATGGTATTGGCGGTCGCAGGCGCGATCAGCAGCAGATCCGCCTCGTCCGCGAGTTGGATGTGCATCGGCTTCCAACCTTCCTCCTCGTCATACAAATCAGCGACCACGGGGTGGCGCGACAACGTTTTCAATGACACCGCCGTTATGAAACGCAACGCGTCTGCCGTCATCACAACATGCACCTCGCAACCGTGCCTGGTCAACTGGCTCGCCAACTCAGCCGACTTGTAAGCTGCAATCGAGCCCGTCACACCTAATACGACGTTTTTGCTCATTTTAACGTGCAATTAAATTTCCGGCGCTTGCGCCCGCCCTGTCCGCATCTTTTCCGCTTCAATCAGCGCCAGCATCCGCCGCAAATCCTCGCTGATGCTCGAGCTCAGCAGCAGATAATCAAAATGCTTCCACTGGGCGATTTCCTGTCGCGCGACTCCCAGCCGTTTTTGAACGACCGCCGGCGAGTCCGTCGCGCGCTTGCGCAGCCGCTCTTCCAGCACGCTAAGCGACGGTGGTGTCAAGAACACCGAGACCAGCGCCCGTTTCAATTCCGAATCTTCCAGCGCTTTCTCGCGAATCGTCGCGGCCCCTTGCACATCCACGTTGAGTAACACGTCTTTGCCCTGCCGCAGTTTGCCCAGCACTTCCGCCTTCAGAATGCCGTAACTATTGCCGTACACCGTCGCGTGCTCGAGGAAGTTGCCTGCCTCCACCCGCTTGAGAAACGATCCCGCATCCAGAA
This sequence comes from Verrucomicrobiota bacterium, assembly GCA_037130375.1. Taxonomy (GTDB): domain Bacteria; phylum Verrucomicrobiota; class Verrucomicrobiia; order Limisphaerales; family UBA8199; genus JAPLUA01. The sequence goes on from JBAXTC010000130.1 coordinate 12,571, forward strand.
AATAGTAATCTGTTCCGTCCTGCTCGCCTTCGCGCGGCAGGCGCGTCGTGCAAGTCACCGCCCGGGTCATCTGCGGCCGGGCATCGAGCAAGTGCTGGCACAGGGTCGTTTTGCCGCCGCCCGAAGGCGCGGAAATCAGCACCAGCAATGGGCTGGTGGCCGGCTCGTCTTTGCTTTGGCTCTCCACACGCGTTCTCGGTTCTCGGGTTTCGTCACTCATGCTTCGCCCTTATTCATTCCACGCCCGTCATTCCACATTCTGCGCCTGTTCGCGAAACTTTTCCAACTCCGCCTTCAAAATCACCATCTCGCGGGAAATCAAACTATCGTTGGCCTTCGCGCCAATCGTGTTGATTTCCCGGTTCATTTCCTGTGCCAGAAAATCAAGCATCCGACCCACCGGCTCGCTGGATTTACGACCGTCCTCAAACTGCTGGAAATGGCTCTGGAGCCGCGTCAGCTCCTCCGAAATGTCCGAGCGGTCGGCGAAATACACCACTTCTTTCAGCAACCGCTCGTCCTCGATTCCGGGCGCTTCCAGACCTGCGCCGCGGATGCGGCCAATGAGTTGCTGGCGATAGCGCTCCGCAACCGTTGGCGCCTGCTCTTGAATTTGCGCCGCTGACTTCCGCATCAACTCAATCCGCTTCTCCAAGTCTTGCCCCAGGTGCGCGCCTTCCCGCTCGCGCATCTTCACCATCTGCCCCAAAGCCTTCTTCAGAGCCTTCTCCACTGCCGGCCAGAAATCTTCCTCCACCGCCAGTTCCTCATCCGTCTGGAAAACCCCCGGTGCTCGCGCCACTTGATCCAAGGTGACCGGTCCGGGAAGCTTCAGTTGCTTCGACAAACGATTCAATTCGCGGGCATAAGCCTTCGCCAGCGGAACATTCAAGTGCAGCCGCGCCGACGCCTTCCCGGCGCCTGCGTGCAGCGACACCCGCACCGTCAAACGGCCGCGCGCAATATAACGGTTAATCAGATCGCGGATTTGGGCCTCCAGCATCTCCATTTCCCGCGGCAGATTCACCGAAATCTCGGTCTGCTTGCGGTTCACCGAGCTGAGTTCTACGGTGATCTTAAAGCCGTCCTGCGAGCAATCCCCGCGCCCATAACCCGTCATCGATTTCATCAAGCTCCAATATGTGAAATCCCACTCCGTCAGGCGAACAAATTTTATTGCGCATCTTAGATTATTCCAAAACCACCACCCTGGGTAATTGGAGCGCGGACATTCTTGTCCGCTCCCGGAGATCAGTCAACCCCGAAGCGGACAGGAATGTCCAATGCCGCTAGGATTTGACCATCCTCATCCCGGAGGGATGGGCCGACAATAGCCCAACGTTT
>JBAXTC010000131.1:0-13904 GCA_037130375.1 Verrucomicrobiota bacterium
GTGCGCCGACTGCCATCGGCGGCTACGATTTTGCAGGTTCTTGAATCCGCCCTGACGCAGGCCAGTTCCAAGGCTTCTGTCGTTGACGACGCGAAGTGACGCACTAAAATGCAGCAACTAAACCACAGAATTAATATGGGTGAAAATCAGACATCATCGAGCATCGAATCGGTTCTTCAGGAAACCCGGGTTTTCCCGCCTCCCAAAGCGTTTACCAAACGCGCCCACATCCGGTCGCTGACTGAGTACCGCAGACTCTACCGTGAATCAATTACTGTCCCGGAGAAGTTTTGGGGCAAACAGGCCAAGGAAGAACTGGTCTGGTTCAAGCCGTGGACCAAAGTGCTGCAATGGCAGGAACCGTTTGCCAAATGGTTCGTCGGCGGCCAGCTCAACGTCAGCTTCAATTGCCTGGACCGTCATCTCGGCACCCCGACGGCCAACAAGGCGGCGTTGATTTGGGAAGGTGAGCCTGCTGCCCCGGGCAAGCCGGGGGAGGAACGCACCCTTACATACAATCAACTCCATCACGAAGTCTGTCTCTTTGCCAATGTTCTCAAACGCAACGGCCTCAAGAAAGGCGACCGCGTCTTGATTTACCTGCCGATGGTCCCCGAAGCCGCCATCGCCATGCTCGCCTGCGCCCGCGTCGGCGCAGTGCATTCGGTTGTATTCGGCGGGTTCAGCGCCCAGTCGGTCGCCGACCGTATTCAGGATTCGCAGGCGAAACTTGTCCTCACTGCCGACGGGGGTTTTCGGCGGGGGGCGGTGGTGCCGCTCAAACAGAATGTCGATGAGGCGCTCACGCTTAAGGATGCTCAGGGCGCGCTGCTGGCCGGGACCATCGAGAAGGTCATCGTGCTCCGCCGCGCCAATAACGAGGTTCATTTCCAGGCAGGCCGCGACCTGTGGTGGCATGAGGAGTTGGAGGCGGTTGATGCGCATTGTCCCGCCGAGAAAATGGACAGCGAAGCGCCGCTCTTCATCCTCTACACCAGCGGCTCCACCGGCAAACCCAAAGGCATCCTCCACACCACGGGCGGCTACCTGCTCTACGCCAAACTGACTGCCAAGTACGTCTTCGATTTGCACGACGAGGACGTTTATTGGTGTACGGCGGACGTGGGCTGGGTGACGGGCCACAGTTATGTGGTTTATGGCCCGCTGGCAAACGGGGCGACGAGTCTGATGTACGAAGGGGCCCCGAATTTCCCGCAGCCGGATCGTTTCTGGCGCATCATCGAGAAATACAGCGTGACAATTCTTTACACGGCCCCCACCGCCATCCGCGCGTTCATGAAGTGGGGTGTCGAGTGGCCAAAGAAACACGATTTGAGTTCGCTCCGTCTGCTCGGCACCGTAGGCGAACCCATCAATCCTGAGGCCTGGATTTGGTACAATGAAACCATCGGCGGCAAACGGTGTCCAATCGTGGACACTTGGTGGCAGACCGAGACCGGTGGCATCCTGATCACTCCGCTGCCGGGCGCCACTCCCACCAAGCCCGGTTCCGCCACTCTGCCCTTCTTCGGCATCGTGCCCGATGTCGTGGATGACTACGGCAAAACGGTGCCGCGCAATTGCGGCGGCAAGCTCGTGATTCGCAAGCCGTGGCCAGGCATGCTGCGCGGTCTCTGGGGCGACCCGGATCGTTACCGGCAGGTTTATTGGACCGAAGTGGACCATAGCTATTTCACCGGGGACGGCAGCCGGCAGGACAAGGACGGTTATTTTTGGATCGTCGGCCGCATCGATGACGTCCTCAACGTGTCTGGTCACCGCATTGGCACCGCGGAAGTCGAGAGCGCCCTCGTCAGCCATCAGAAAGTTGCCGAGGCCGCCGTGGTTGGGCGGCCTGATGCCATGAAGGGCCAGGCCCTTGTCGCCTTCGTGACGGTCAAAGGCGGCGTGCATGCCGACGCTGCCTTGCGCGAAGAGTTGCGCCTGCACGTCGCCAAAGAAATTGGTCCGGTGGCCAAGCCCGATGACATTCGGTTTGCCGAGGCGTTACCCAAAACCCGCTCGGGCAAAATCATGCGCCGTCTGCTCAAGCAAATTGCTTCCGGCACGGAAATCAAAGGCGACACGACCACACTCGAAGACCTTGGCGTGCTCGCGCAGTTGAGCCATGTCGAGGAATGAGGAGCTGTTTCAAGAAAGAGGCGGAGAATATCTCGGCGCGGCTGAAGCGTGAGTGAAATGCAGTCCGTGGAGCCACCCGCCGGATACCGCATCGTCAAACTGGCGAATGGCGCGCACAGCGTCCATTCGGTGGCCCATCACGAGACCTTTCATCCGGTCATCGGCCCCGTCGCCGAAGCGGAAGCGTTGTACGTCCGGCAACTGCGCCTGGTCGAGCGCCTCCGAGGCCACACGGGCGAGTTCGTTCTGTGGGATGTCGGCCTCGGAGCGGCCGCCAATGCGCTTACCGCTCTGCGGGCGGCTAGGGACATCGCCTGTTCGATCCACCTGCTGAGCTTTGACCACACGCTCGACCCATTGGCCTTCGGGCTGCAGCACCGCGCGGCACTCGGCTACATGGGCGGATACGAAGGGCACATCGAGCGTCTGCTGCGCGAGCACCACTGCGCCTTCCAGGAAGGGCCGCAAACGGTAAAATGGGACATCCACCTGGCGGACTTCCCTGGTTTGCTGGCACAACCCGCTGCCATGGAACTCGCCAAGCCCCACGCGATCATGTTCGATGCCTTCTCCCCCGCCAAGAACCCTGCGATGTGGACCCAGCCGCTCTTTGCGAACCTTTTCCGGCTGCTCGACCCGGACCGTCCCTGTTCGTTGCCCACCTACTCGCGGAGCACCATGCTCCGCGTCACGCTCCTGCTCGCCGGCTTCTTTGTCGGCGTGGGCCACGCCACTGGCGAAAAGGAAGAAACCACCATCGCTGCGAACGCGGCGAACCTTATCGACGAACCGCTCGACCACCGCTGGCTGCAGCGGGTGAATCGTTCCAGCAGCGCCGAGCCGTTGTGGGAGCCGGTGTATCACCAATCCCGCCTCTCGCCGGCCACTTGGGATAAGTTGCTCCAACATCCACAGTTCCACTGATGGGCTCCGATGCGGGCTGGTTCCGCTCGGTCGTCGCGCTGTTCCGGCTGATTGCAGTCCCCCGGAACGAGCCGGCGTCTCGCTGAAAAGAGAATCAATCCCAATACGGTAGCCGGGTTCAGTTCCTCGCGAACTGACTCCACTCTTAATGCATGGCGGTCGAAAGCAGTATGTCAATCTGTAAAAATATTATCTGAGGGCTGAAAGATTTCTTGCCTTTGACTCCTTTTTCTGAAAAACATGATGATGTTGGAATAAAGATCCGGCTCTAACCATGGCGTGCGTTGCGAAGTGTTTTAGCCTGTCGCGGAGAAAGCTGGAGCCAGTCTCAAAATCGAAAAGAACAAGACATCTAAAGACATCTAATATCGCATGAAACTCAATATGTATAGACTCCCTAAATCCCTAAACCGCATCGCGGTTTCGGCGGCAGCGCTCCTGACGCTGGCAGCCGTTTCGTCGGTCGCGGCCGACTACCCGACAACCGTTTCGTCCTACCATCCCGTCGGCTACTGGCGGCTTAATGGAACCAATGCTGTGCCCGTGGGCGATATCGCCACCAACTCAGGGTCGCTGGGCGCTCAGGCGCAGGGCGCTTACATCGATGGCGTTGTCCACCCGGTTACTGGGATTCCCGGCGCCGGCGGTGATTCGGCAATGAATTTGACCAACCTCAACGTCCCGTCTGGTGGTCTCTCCAAACTCAGGATTCCCTGGGTTTCACAGCTTAGTTCCAATGCGCCATTCTCGGTGGAGTTTTGGGCCAAACCGTTCTATACGGGAGCGCCCGCCTGCCCTGCTTCGCAGGTGGATTTCGTGCTGAGCCCGCGCATCGGCTGGCTGTTTTACCAGATGAACATTGCGGGAAACGACGGGAACGGCTTGTGCTTCCGTATCTACCGGACGGATGGAACGGTCATCAACGCCTGGACGGATGTTACCCTGGATACCACCGCGTGGTATCACCTAGTCGGCGTTTTTGACGGGACGAGCATCTATTTGTACGTGAATGGCGTCCTGGCAGCCACGACGGCGGTGGGTGGAACTTATGCACCATGCACCAGCCAAGGCATTCCGCTGAATTTCGGGGGCCGTGGGGATGGCCGCGCCGGGAATTACGGTTTTGGTGGCGACATGGACGAAGGAGCCTACTACGGCAAAGCGCTGAGTCCAGCCCGGGTGCAGGCGCACTACGAGGCTGGGATCAACCCAGGGAGCACCTACAGCAGTGTGGTGCTGGCGGACGCGCCGCTGGGGTATTGGCGGATGGATGAACCGGCATACACGCCGCCGGATCCGAGCACGCTGCCACTGGCTGTGAACAGTGGCACCGTCGCTGCCGCGGGCGACGGCACCATGTATCCCGGCGTGACGGCCGCCGTGGCGGGTCCGCCCTGCAACGGGATGGGAGCGAACAATTATGCGTGCAGTTTCGATGGCGGGCGGGGCTTTATCGACTGCGGTTCCTCAACAGGCTTTGAGATCCCCGGCAACGTTACCGTCGCGGCGTGGGTAAAGATCAAAGGGTGGTCTCACATGTTTGAAGGGGTGGTGTCCAAGGGTTGGAACGGCTATCGGCTGAACAAGTATTTTACCCAAAGCTATTTCGTCAACAACCAGATGGACTTCAGCACACCTACGGACTGTACCGGATCGCGAGTGGTGGCCGACGGCCTGTGGCATCATGTGGTTGGGGTCTATGACGGCGCGCACCAGAATCTTTACATTGACGGCACCCTCGATGCCTCCATCGCCTATTCGGGCGGCGTTGGTGTGAGCACAGATCCGCTGTGCATCGGGGACATTGGCAACTACTGGGTTGCGTCGGGGTCCGGATCGTACATGAAACCTCTATTTGACGGCGTCATCGATGAAGTGGCTGTTTTGACCAATGCGCTGACGGCGTCGCAGGTGCTGGACCTGTTTAACTCCGCGCAAGAGCCGCCGGTGATTACGCAGCAACCGCAGCCTCCGACGGGCAATGTTTACGAAGGAATGAGCGTGTCCTTCTCCTCTGCAGCGATCGGTGGCCTGCCCCTGAACTACCAATGGACCAAGAACGGCGGCACCCTCTCCGGACAGACCGCAACCTCGCTCACCTTGTCGGGGTTGACGACCGGTTCCAGCGGCGATTACGCGGTGGTGATCGCCAATGCCTACGGCTCAGCCACCAGCTCGATCGTCGCCTTGACGGTTCAGACTTCTCCGCCGCTGGTCTTCCAGCAGCCGCAATCCATGACGCGCTACGCCAGTGGCACGGCCACGTTCTCCGTGTTTGCGGGGGGCAGCACACCCCTCTCCTACCAATGGACCAACAGCGGTGGCGTAATCAGTGGGGCGACTAACGCCAGCTATACGATCGCCAACATCAAGTCAACCGACGCCGGAACCTACGGGGTTCTGATTACAAACCCCTACGGTGCGGCCAATAGCGCGGGAGCAAACTTGACTGTTCTTCCTTTGACTGCCCCGTACCCGGCGGTGGTTATGGCCGGAGGCCCTGCTACTTACTGGCGTCTTAACGCAACGAACGGCGGCCTTGCGCTGGATTACGCGAGCGGCTACGACGGAACCAATAACGGCACCATGGCGTTGACGACGGGTCTTCAGTCCCCCGCTTTTGCCGGCTTTGAAAGCACCAATAAATCGTTCGGGTTCAATGGTGTCGGGGCCTATGTGAAAGGCCCGGCCCTGGACTTGAATCGCAGCGCGTTCACGGTGTCGGCGTGGATCACGGTGAGTAACTTTAATTTGGCGGGGAAGGTTTACGAAGCGATTGTGACAAAGGGCGATTCGTCCTGGCGATTGCACCGCGCCAACAACACCTCCGGCATCAATTTTGGGGTTAACGGTTTGACGCCCACCTTCACTTGCACGGAGAACACACCGGTTGACGATGGCGCGTGGCACTATCTGGTGGGGGTCTATAATGGCTCGTCAATTCAACTCTACCTTGATGGCTCACTTAAGATCGCGGGAGCGCAGACCGGAATGGCCGCGACGAACAGATTCCCGATTGACATTGGCGAAAACGCTGAACAAACGGGCCGTTATTGGAACGGGAACATCAGCGAAGTGGCGCTCTACAATCGCCCCCTTTCTTCGCTTGAGATATCGAACCTGTACACCACCGCGACGGTGGGACCCACAATGCCTGTCATCGTTGGGCAGCCTGCCTCTCAGGGCGTGCTGGTGGGCTCCAGTGCGGCGTTCAGCGTCAGTATTCTTGGTGGAGGGCCGTGGACCTACCAATGGAAGAAGGGCGGCGTGAACATTCCTGGAGCCACCTCGATCTCTTATTCCATACCGAGCGCTTATTACACCGACGCCGATTCTTATTCCGTCGGGGTTACGAACACTGTTGGCGGGGTTCTGAGTGACGCGGCCAGCCTGACGGTGTCCCCGCAGCCCACGTTTGCCAACCTGACCAACTCGATGGTGGTGCACCTCAAGTTCGACTACAACTATAATGACGCATCCGGCCGCGGTAACTCGGGAACCGCCATGAATTCGCCTGCGTTTGTCGCAGGCAAAATCGGCAGCGGCGCCGTGCACTACCTCACCGATAGCGCCAACAACATCCGAAACTACGTCTCCCTTAACTCTCCTGCCGACCTTATTTTTGGTCCTGGCCAGGACTTCTCGGTGGCGTTCTGGACTCGGTTCACTGGGCTGCCCGGGAGCCTTCCTTTCCTCAACAACACCTATAACTCTTATGGCGATCCAGGCGTGACCCTGGCTCCTTCCTCGCTGCAAGGCGGTTGGTCGTGGTCCCTCAACGATGCCTACGCTTCGGCCGGGCAAGGTATTGGTGTTTACGGTGCGATCGCCACCCTGAACGATGGACAATGGCATAACCTGGTTTACACGTTCTACCGCTCCGGCGTCGCAACGGTTTACCTGGATGGCGCTGTAGCTAACCAGACATCCATCGCCGCTGGCGAAGGCTGGAACCTTGACACTGGCGCCGTCTGGAACATCGGTCAGACTGCGGGCGGTGATTACCCCGTTGATGGCCAGTTCGATATGGATGACCTTGGCATCTGGCGGCAGGCACTCTCCCAGGCTAACGCCCAGTCGATCTACATCGTGGGCCAGAATTATGGCAAGAGCTTTGATACCTATGGCCCGGTGACGATCACTGCCAACCTCACCAGCAGCGGTTTGGAGCTTATTTGGCAGGCCGGCACATTGTACTCGGCGGACACTCTCACCGGGCAGTGGACGCCTGTGGCAGGCGCTTCCGCGCCGTATTTCAAGGCGCCGCTCACTGCCGCGAACAAGTTCTATCGAGTCAAACTCTGATCTTTAGCAATCCCACGTTCGCCGGCGCCCGGTTTTCGGGTGCCGGCGAACTTTTTTTGGCCGTGCCCTTGGACAGGCCGCGGGCCCGCGGGAGCCCGGTTTTCAGCAGAAGAAAGAGTGTTTCGGGCCGGTGGATCGCGGGTTCCCGCTTCGCGCGCCAGGGAGCTCTGATGGCGTGATCGCCTCTCATCAGCTCACCCCCGCAACCAGTCGGCGCAATTCGTTCTTGTGAAGAGCGTGCGACCAAGATTCAATAACTCCGATTTGCCAAAGACAAAAAGATTTCATTTGGTTGTGCCATGAGTGACTCGGTTGCACCAGGCTCCGGCGAGCCGCCCGATCTAAAGCACGCGCGCCGCCGGAAGCCATCCGGAGCTGGTTCCACGAAAGTGGATCGGCTGCCGCCGCATTCGCCCGAGGCTGAGCAGGGCGTCCTGGGGTGCGTACTACTCTCGCCCAACGATTGTATGGGCCTGTGCATCGAGAAATTGAAGGCGGGGGGCGAGGTTTTTTACGACCTTCGCCACCAGACCATCTTCACAATGCTGGCGGAGATGTACGACAAACGCGAAGCCATCGACATCATCACCCTCCAGCAGCAGCTCAAGAACAAGCAACTTCTGGAGGAAATCGGCGGCATCGCCTACCTTGCCACCCTGCCGGACGCGGTTCCTTCCGCCGCCAACCTCAGCTATTACCTCGACATCGTCCAGGAGAAGTTCCTGCTCCGGAAAATGATCCAGACCTGCACCGACGTTGTCGGCCGGGTGTACGATTTCGAGGGCGAAGTCGATGCGCTGATGGATGAGGTCGAGCGGGACATTCTGCGCATCAGCGAATCGCGCGTGCAGAGCCAAATCACGACGATCAAGGATCTGGTCAAGAAGGCCATCAACACGATCGAGGACTTTCACCAGCGACAAGGGGCGTTAACCGGTGTTGGGACCGGCTTCGCCGATCTGGATAAAATGACCACCGGCCTCCACGGCGGGGAGATGGTGGTCATCGCCGCCCGGCCGTCGGTCGGCAAAACCTCCCTGGCGATGAATATCGCCGAGCACGTGAGCATCGAGCAGCGGCTGCCCGTCGGGGTGTTCAGCTTGGAAATGACCGCCGAATCGCTCGTCCTGCGCATGTTATGTTCGCGGTCGCGGGTGAACTTGCGCAACGTGCGTGAGGGCTTCCTGGCGGAGCGCGATTTTCCCAAGCTCACCGGCGCGGCGGGCAAGCTGGCCAACGCCCCGTTGTTCATCGACGATTCGTCAGCGCTGTCGATCCTGCAACTGCGGGCCAAGGCGCGCCGGATGCATCTGCAACACGGCGTCAAACTTTTCGTGGTTGACTATTTGCAGCTCATCCATTCTACTGCGCGCCGTGCGGAAAACCGGCAGCAGGAAATTGCAGACATCTCCAGCGGCATTAAGTCTCTGGCCAAAGAACTGAATGTTCCGGTCATCGTCTTAAGCCAGTTGAACCGCGAAATCGAGCGTGAAAAGGGCCGCCCGCCCCGGCTGTCGGACTTGAGAGAGTCAGGCGCGATCGAGCAGGACGCCGATGTCGTTGGTCTGCTCTACAAACCGAAATCGGGGAGTGAGGATGATGAGAGTGGCGGCCCCGTGATGGAAGAAGAAGCCGTTCCGGTAAACCTGTTGATTGCCAAGCAGCGCAATGGTCCGACCGGCGATGTGGAATTGACGTTTCTGAAGCCCTATACGCGATTTGAAAGCAAAGCAAAAGTGAGCGACGAAGACGTGCCAAACTAATCAAGCTACCATGAAATTAAAGCTTCGCCTCGGCGGACTCTTGCTGCTTTTTGCCTGGCTGCCAACGGTCTGGGGGCAAACGGCGGCTCCCAAGATCTCCAAAATCGAGATCAAAAATGTCGGCCCCCCGGCGGCCAGCGATGAGCTGATTCGCGCCAACATTCGCGTTAAAGCCGGCGATCCGTATCTGCGCGCCGCGGTTGATGAAGATGTGCGCAATCTTTACGCGACCGGTTTCTTCTACAACATCCGCGTCGCCGATGCCACCACCCCCGAGGGTGTGGTCCTTACCTATACGCTCCAGGGCAAACCGCGCCTGACGGACATCAAGTTTCAGGGCAACACCAAGTTTAAGACCACGAAGCTCAAGACCAAACTCACCTCCAAAGTCGGCGAGCCGCTGGACGAGCGCAAGCTGTTCACCGATAGCCAGGAAATCAAGACTCTGTATCAGAAAAAGGGTTACCCGAACACGCAGGTCAACGCCCGCTCGACCGTCATCGAGGAGAGCGGACGCGGCACCGCCACTTTCGAGATCACGGAAAGTCCCAAGGTCAAAATTCTCGAGGTGGATTTCGTCGGGGCAAAGGCTTTCCCGGAAAAGAAGCTGCGCAAGGTGATCAAAACCCGCAGGCACTGGATGTTTTCCTGGATTACCGGCAGCGGCTTCCTCAAAGATGACCAGCTTCAGGAAGACAAAGAGAAGCTGATCGAGCATTACCGCGACAAGGGCTATATCGATTTCGAGATCAAGGACGTGCAAATCGTCAACCCGACGCCCACGACCATGATTCTTAAGTTTATCATCTACGAGGGCAGCCAATACAAAATCGGCGCCGTCAAGTTCACCGGCAATAAATTATTCAGCGCCGCGGACATCACCAGTGGCTTGCGCGCCCTTCACTCGGCCAAGCGGGGGAAGGCTAAACTCGGGCCCAACGGCCTCATCATGGACGTCGGCGACATCTTCACTCCCAAAGGCATGACGAGCGATACCGATGCCGTTGAGGATTATTACGGTGCCAAAGGCTATATCGATGTCAATCTGGGGTCGCGCAATTTGAAGGCGGTCAAAATCCCGAACACGGACAGGGGCACGATGGACATCGAGTTCCAGATCGAAGAGGGGCAGAAATCCTACATCGAGAAGATCCAAATCCGCGGCAATACCACCACGCGCGATACGGTCATTCGGCGCGAGCTGGCCGTCAGTCCGGGTGAAGTCTTCGACATGGTCCGCGTCAAGCTCAGCCAGCAGCGGCTCGAGGGACTTGGGTTCTTTTCGCGGGTGGACGCTCGGCCGGAGCCGACCGATCCTCCCATTACCGGCCGCAAGGATTTGCTGCTGAATGTGGATGAGAAGCAGACTGGCCATGTGTCGCTCGGCGCGGGGTTCAGCTCGGTGGATTCGCTGGTCGGCATGGCGGAATACAATGAGGGCAACTTCGACTTGTTCCATCCTTTCCATCCGCCGTGGTTCAAGGGTGGCGGGCAGAAGCTCCGGCTGCGACTGGCCCTCGGCACCCTGCAGCAGGATTACGAGATATCGTTCATCGAGCCGTGGTTCCTGGGGCGGAAACTGCAGTTGGGCGTCAATTTGTATTATCGGGACCTGGCCTACCTCAGTCCGAATAACCTATTCACCGAAGTCCAGGCCGGCGGGAAAGTGGGCATCACACGCGCTTTGGGCAGCGAGTACTTGCGCGGAGGCCTTAATTACACGCTCGAAGACGTCGGCATCAATCTCACCAGCGACGCCCATACGTCACCGCCTTGGCCGGGTCCGTTCGGCAATGTTCCACCGGCGATTATGTCCCAAACAGGCTACCACCTCCTGTCCACCGTGGGAGGCTCGCTCGCTTTCGATACCCGCAACAGCGTGCAGTTGCCCAACAAGGGCCAGCGTACTGAGCTAATCGGGCAAGTTACCGGCGGACCATTTGGCGGCTCGGATAGTTTTTACAAGCTGGAACTTCGCAGCGCGTGGTACTTCAAGGGGTTTTTTCGAGGACATGTTCTGGAAGTGGGTGGGCGTGCAGGCGTGGCGCAGGCTTTTGGCAGCACCGCCGACGTGCCGTTCTTTTCGCAGTATTACCTGGGCGGTCTCTACGATCTGCGCGGCTACCAATATCGCAATGTTAGCCCACGCCAATACAACAACAGTTTCACTCCCCCTATCGCCTATCAGGAACCCGTCGGCGGCGACACCTTCTGGTTCGGTTCGGCGGAATACAGCATCCCGATCTTCGAGCAGGAGCATGGTATCGGCGTCCGCTTCGCCTTGTTTTTCGACATGGGCGGCATCGGAGAGAAGCCTTACAGCCTCAACCCCGGCGTTTTTGACGATAACTGGGGCATCGGCATCCGCCTGAACCTCCCAATCGGTCCGATCCGCCTCGACTACGGCATCCCGATAACCTATGACCAATATAACAGCGGCTCGGGCAAGTTCCAGTTTGGCGTCGGGTGGGAACGTCCGTTCTAGACCAACGACAGCCCTTTCCGGGGATGTTCCGGTCGGAACTCTGGCTGGCGCTTGAGAACAATGAACGTTCCGAGCTTGGGACTGTCTCTATCTCGACCGCGCGCCAGCGGACGGCGGTAGTTTTAAGTTGGCGGCGCGCGCAAATTCTGATTGGCTTTTTTCATCATGAAATATTTGTTACGTAAAGTTATTCCTGGATTGCTGTTGATTTCCCTGCTGACCAGTTCGGCGTGGGCGCAGGGTCGCATTGCGACGGTTGATCTGCGCAAAGTGTTTGACGGCTATTGGAAAACGAAAAAGGCCGATGTCCAACTCAAGGAACGCGCCGCCGACATGGACAAGGAATACAAGAGCATGATCGAGGACTGGAAGAAGGGCAAGGAAGAGTATCAGAGTTTGCTCGGCGACGCCAATAACCAGGTTCTCTCGCCCGAAGAACGGGACAAGCGCAAGAAGTCGGCCGAGGACAAGCTTAAGCAACTCAAAGAAACGGAGGATACGATTCAGCAGTATCAGCGCCAGGCTCACACTACGCTTCAGGAGCAGAATAAACGCGTGCGTGACAACCTCGTTGAGGAAATCCGCGCCGCCCTCAACGCCAAAGCCAAGTCGGCCGGCTACGCGCTGGTCATCGATACCGCCTCCGAAAGTGTTAATAACACTCCCATCGTCCTCTATACCAACAATGAGAATGATATGACCGAGGCCGTTATCTCCCAGCTCAACGCCACCGCTCCCATCGAATTGCCCAAGGCCGACGAGAAAAAGGACGAGAAGAAAAAGGACAAAAAGTAGCCGCCACGAGTTTTAGCAAACAGGACGCCCCCCCTCCGGGCGCGTCCTGTTTTGCACAGACCTCGGCTTTTCCCCGACTGCGCCTTCCGGCCACTGCAGCCGCTCTCTAATCCATTTCAGAAGCAGAAGATGTATCTTCGTCCAAACCTCAATTGGAGGTGGCGCTGTGATGGATTCCGGGTAGAATTCGCCCGCCGTGGTCAAGGCTGTCCGCGCGTTTTGGACACGCGCGGCTCCGTCCGCGCGGCAATAACATTTTAACATTAACTGAAAACTGAAAAGACTATGACATCAATCGCTCAACTTCTCGGCGATAAAGCCGAATTACTGCTTAACTTCAACAACCCAAAAATCGCAAAGGAACGTCTGCACCTTCCCGGACCAGATGCCGTTGACCGGCTCTATGCCGTCTCCGACCGCAACAACCGGGTGCTTGGCAACCTGCAACGCATTGTCGGTCATGGCCGGCTCGGCGGCACCGGCTACCTGTCGATCCTCCCGGTGGATCAGGGCATCGAGCACTCCGGCGGCGCCAGTTTCGCCAAAAACCCGGATTATTTTGACGCGGAGAACATCGTGAAGCTGGCCATCGAGGGCGGCTGCAACGCCGTTGCCTCCACTTATGGCGTCCTCGGCGCTGTCGCGCGGAAATACGCGCACAAAATTCCGTTCCTCGTTAAGATCAACCATAACGAGCTGATGACCTACCCGAACAAGTTTGATCAGATCATGTTTGGCACTGTCAAGCAGGCCTCGGACATGGGCGCGGCTGCTGTCGGTGCCACGATTTACTTTGGCTCGGACCAGAGCGCGCGGCAGATTGTCGAAGTTGCCCAAGCCTTTGCCCATGCGCACGAAATGGGCCTGGCCACGGTCCTCTGGTGCTACCTGCGCAACAACGCCTTCAAGAAGGACAAGGACTATCATGTCTCGGCCGACCTCACCGGCCAGGCCAATCATCTCGGCGTGACTATCCAGGCGGACATCATCAAGCAGAAGCTGCCGGAGAACAACGGCGGCTTCAAAGCCCTGAACACGGGCGGCTCCAGTTACGGCAAACTCGATGAGCGAATTTACACCGAACTGACCAGCGATCATCCGATTGACCTTTGCCGCTACCAGGTCGCCAACTGTTACATGGGCCGCGCGGGCCTGATCAATAGCGGCGGCGAATCAAAAGGCGCAGGCGACCTCGCCAACGCCGTTGTCACCGCCGTGATCAACAAACGCGCCGGCGGCATGGGCCTGATTTCCGGACGCAAGGCATTTCAGCGCCCAATGAAAGAAGGGGTGGGACTGCTCAACGCCATCCAGGATGTCTATCTGAGCAAGGAAATCACCGTGGCGTAAGCCGGCGGTTCAAGCAGAGTCGATCTGGAAGTCCGAATTGCGCCCGACGCAGTTCGGACTTAGTCATTTAACTGGGTCTATCATTGGCCACGCCCAGTCCCGGAGAGGTGGCATGTTTATAGACCCCACGGCGAACACGA
>JBAXTC010000132.1:0-13779 GCA_037130375.1 Verrucomicrobiota bacterium
CCTGATCGACTAATGATCCAAGAAGATTGGCTCAAGGCAGGAAGGGGTTAGTTCACGACTGTGCATTAACAGCCGCAGGCACGGGCAGCATCGTGCAAATTGCTCGGCTCTGGTTCGACCCACCATGCAATTTGCACAGCAAGCACTGCGAAGGAATCGCCCCCCTCGGGCCTTTTATTTCGTTAACGCGCTGCAGGACAATGCACCATCAGATGAATGGGAGCATACACAGAGCTTGGTCTGCCAATGACCCGCCAAAGAAACGCGAGACGTCCGAGTTGAATGCGTTGGCGGCCTTGAATCCAAAAACTGCCTTTCACCAAGCTGGTGATTTGCTGCCTGATGATCCGCGTGATTCCTTTCGGATCACGCACGCCTTCGCCCGGAAAAAACACTGAGCAGAACCATGACCAGCGCGATCACCAGAAAGACATGGATTATACCGCCCAACGTGTAGCTGGTTACCAGGCCCAGCAGCCAGAGAACGAGGAGGACTACCGCGATTGTATATAGCATATATTTTCCTTTCGGTTTGTTTGGAACCACTGCGAGCCGGCGCGCCCGCGCCAACCCGCAGCGGTTCAGTGTTCAATTCTTGGTTAGCGTCGTGCCGATGGTCATGTTGTTGACCACGCTACCGACTCCGTTGACGTCGCTGGCCAGCTTGGTAACGAGTGACTTTTCGGCCTGGTTCTTGGCAACGCCACTCAAGGTAACCACACCGTCGGTCGTTTCGACCTTGGTTTTTAACGCACTTGTCGAGCGGTGAGACAGCAATGACATTTTGACCTGGGCGGTGATGGACGCGTCATCAATCTTCTCCCCCACGGTTTCGTCTGGCTTGGCTGGGGTCTTGGCAATCGTCATATCATTCTTCACCCCTTTGACGCCTTCGACATCTTTGGCATATTCCGTCGTGAGTTCCTTTTGGGCCAGGCTGGAGGCTTCGCCACTCAAGGAGACAATTCCATCCGTGACGTTCACATCCGTCTTCGTAGCTCGCACGTTGCGATGGAACAAAAGTGCGGTTTTCACTTTCAGCCCCACCCAGGTATCCGAGTGCTCAGCGGGTGCTTCACCTTTGATGGTGAGTTGATTGTCCACGCTTTTGACGCCGGGCAACCCTGACACGGTGTCGCGGGCCAGGCCGATATGGGACTCTTCGGCCACAGTGCCCGTCAAGGTGACGGCCCCGTTCTTGGATTCAGTTTTAATCGAATCGTCCGTCAGGTAATGTTTGAACACATAGGACTTTTTAGCGGAGGACTCAATGCGGTCGTCCGTGTCGGAAGCGCGCAGAGGCACGCTGGCGAGCAGCAAGAAGCTGGCCGCGATGAGGATTACGTTTTCACGTGTAATTACAGATGTTTTGATCATACTCTTGTTTTTATGTTTATGTTTATGTTTATGTGTGTTTATCTACTGGAAGAGGCTGATTACCAGCCCCTCTACAACTAGTCTTTGCCTTTTTTCTCGTGGTTTTTGTCTGAAGCGTTCGATTCGTTCTTCTCGCTTGCAGCCGGCTTCTCCCTGGCAGGAGGTTCGGAAACCTGTTTCGCCTTCAGGCTTGACGGTTGGAATGACTTCGCCGGTTGCAAAGGCTGTTTTTTGGCGATCTGCCGGGTTGGTTCCTTAACTGCCGGGGGATGATTGCCTGCCGGCTTGGATTCCGCAACGGCGGCAAGGGGCTTACGCGTCTCGCTCTGTGCTGCTCGGTACTTTGGGGCAAGCACTGCTGACCGATGGGCGGTAGCGGCGGCCTTTTGCTCGACCTGCGGTGGCGCATGTGCAGCAACTGCTTTCGTTTCGCCGGCTCCAACCTCGCGGCGAACTTGTGTCTGAAGGTTCTTCTGACTGGTCGGGGCCGGAGTTCTTTGTTTCGCGGCGACGGGCAGCGCGCCACAGAACACCAATCCGATCATCCCGATCAAGCGCTTGGCTTTATTCATGAGATTCTCATTCTGGAATTCTTGGGGTGACTGACTTCCTGTTTTGAAATCGTTCGTATTCATAGTTAGCTTGGTCCTCTCCGATTACCTCCGTCGCGGCCTTGATCACGGCCTTCATTATTGCCGTGGTTTGAACCGGGTGGCGCCCAATTCTTCGGGTACTGCCGGACGACCTTTGCGTGATGAATCGCTGGGGAGTCGTGAAACTCGAGTCTTACCGACGGTGAGGCAAACAGCACAGTGGCCGAGACGCGTGGCGGTGCCGACCGCGACACCCACGAGCGGCCGTCTTGATACACGTATTGGCGGGTGTTACTGCTGTAATAGACTTGGTAGCCGGGGTAATAGACGTAATCAGGCTGTACCACAACCCCGCTTTCCACATACACGGATGGGGGCTCCACGTAAACTCCGGCACGCGGTTGTGGCCCACCAACGTAGCCGACGCATCCCGTCAGCGCCCCCAAGAGAGCGATGCCGAATACCAATCCGAGGTTGCGGGCCGCCGAAGTTCTCAGTTCGTTCATAGAATTCTCCTTTGCCTTTAAGGTGCGATCTTGTCGCTCACCCACTGGCGCGCTTGCTGGAAGCCGTCCTTTAATTCATTGAAAGCTTTTCGGGAGCCGGCCTTGATGTCGTCCCAGGTTGACTCGGTGGCGTTCTTGGCTTTCTCGAGCTGCTGGTTGAGTTTATCCGTCTGGTCGCGCAACGCTTGGAGTTTGGGCTTGGCTTCGGCTTTGGCGGCGTCAGTGGCTTTTCCGATTTTGGCGGAGAGCTGGTCCAAGTCTCGATTGATCTCGGCCAACTGACCTTGCATTTTATCGACGAACTCTGTTTTCTGCGCGTAGGTATAGTCCATCATGTCTTGCGCGGCCGCTTTGGTTTCAGTTTGGACTTTGTCGAGCTGCTTTGCTGTGGCCTCCCGATTCTCGGCAGCCGATTGTTCCGACGGCTTGCAGCCCACCGCAAAGGCGGAGACGGCGAGGAGCGTGATGAGTAAGTTTGTGTGCTTCATAATCGTATCTGGCGCTATTGCGTATTCGTTTGTTTCGAGTTTTTGCTGGGGGCAAATCCAGGCCCATTTCATTTGGAGTCCCTTCATGTCCGTGCCGTATCTTTAGCGCGTGGTGTGCCATGGGCGGCCTTACATCGCATGAGCTGGCAAATCAGCGAACCATCGTTGCCCTGTAAAACCCGTAACTGGCCTGCCAGCAACCAACATCCGCGCGATTGTGGCCGAGACGCGATGGCAACAGATCACTAACAGAGTATCCGCGAAGGCCACTGCATATCCTTCGGCCAGCCTGCAAAGTGCATGGTCCGTCGGTAGTCATAGTGCAAGTTGCAATGCCGGGTCTTAACTCAACACTCGCAAAGGTGACCTCAAACACCTCAATCAGGCCGGATTAAAGGGGTTAGAGCGCCGGCCGGTGGGTTGGCCCTTTATTAGCTAGCCAAGGAAACCGTGCCCAACCCATTCGGCGGAAGAAACTCGATACTAAAGGTGGCCAACTCGCCCGAAGCAGCCCATCTCGCCGATGCAGACAACCTCCCACTGAAAAACGCAGACGAACAGAAAACACAGACAATATGAACAAAGAAACACAAGCACTTCGTAATGACATGAACCAACTCGCCGAAGACGCCCGCGCCTTCATGGCTGCCACCGCCGACGTGGCCGGAGAAAACATCGAGGAAGCCCGCAAGCGGCTCGCTGCCGCACTGAAAAGCGGCAAAGGAGTTTATAGCCGCGTTCGCGAGAAGGCGGTTGAAGGCGCAAAAGCTGCGGACGGGGCCGTGCATGAACACCCCTATCAAGCCATCGGCATCGCTTGCGGCGTAGGAGCGCTCATCGGATATTTGGCCGCGCGCCGATGCTTCCGCAATGGCGACTGAGCCGTACATGGAATACTCCTCCACCAATGGCGGGCAAGTTCCTGCGACGTCGAAGCGTTTCGCCTGACCGCCAGCGCAAGAATCGGCATGAAAGAGTTAATCGCACTTTCAACGGCGCCCGAGTCTCTGGACTTTCCAGCCAGGACGATCGAGGCGGTGGTTCAGGCTGCGTCCGGCAGCGAGCAACGGTCCACTCCTTCGGCTGCGTCAGCGGGCACGAAAACCACCCCTGTCCAAATCGTCCTGATTTTCCTGGGAACGATTGCCTTCCTTTACTTTGCCCGTCCTGTGGTCTTACCGGTGGTCCTCGCTTGTGTGGCAGGAATGGCCCTGAAACCACTCATCCGTTGGTTGTCTTATGTTCACATAGCTCCAGCGCTCTCGGCCGCCGTGCTGCTTTGCCTCCTGGTGGGGGCCGTCGGGATTGGCTTCTTTCAATTGGGCCGTCCGGCGATGACCTGGATAAACGATGCGCCGGCACACATGGCCGAATTGAGGCAACGGGCGCAGAGAATGTTCCCGCGCGCGGCCCGCTTCAACCAGGCTGCGAATGCAGTAAACAACCTGGGAGCTGCCGAGGAAGAACAGAAGAAGGTAACCACGGTGGAACTCAAGACCAGCCGTGTTCCCGGCACATTCATTAACTGGACTGGGACTTTCCTGGCGGGAGTCGGTGAGATGTTGGTTTTGCTTTATCTGTTGCTGGCCTCCGGCGACATGTTCTTGCAGAAGTTGGTCCACGTGATGCCTACGTTCCGCGAGAAAAAGAGCGCGGTGGAGATCAGCCACGAGATTCAGCAGAACATTTCCAGCTATTTATTCTCGGTGTCGCTGATTAATATGGGTTTGGGTGTGCTCGTCAGCGGTGGCCTCTACTGGCTGGGCGTGCCCAACGCCGTCATGTGGGGAGTGCTCGTGGCGGTTCTGAATTTTATTCCCTACTTCGGCCCGGTCGCCGGGATCCTCCTGCTGGCCACGGTCGGCCTCCTCACGTTCGACACACTGTGGAAAGGATTCCTTCCTCCGGCCTGGTACCTGCTGCTCCACGTTTTGGAAGCAAACCTCATCACGCCGGTCTTGCTGGGGCGTCGTCTCACGCTGAACCCGGTCGTCATTTTCGTCTCGCTGATCTTCTGGACCTGGCTCTGGGGCGTGCCGGGAGCTTTGTTGTCGGTGCCGATCCTGGTGTCGATCAAAGTCGTTTGCGACCGCATCCCCACCCTGTCATCCGTCAGCGAACTGCTCGCGAGTTGAGTCAAACTGCCGTGCTGCTGGGGATCACTTCGGGCGCGCTCCTCCTGGGCATGGCGGTGCCAGTACTGATGAGGATGGCGAAGGGTTGGCTCTTTCGAGTGGATGATTTCCGTTTCTGGGCCTATGGCCTGGCCAGCTTTTTCATCCCATTGCTTGTGGTATTCTTCAGTCTGAGCCTGTTTTATCGCCTCGCACCGCGCCGGCCCACGCGGTTTGCCGAGGTCTGGACTGCTGCTCTGTGCGCCACGGTTCTCCTGCGGGTGGGAGAGAGTCTGTTTGTGATCTATCTGGAAGATTTCGCTGCGCTGAACGCGGTTTACGGAGCGGCTGGCGGGATCATGGCGTTGCTGCTGTGGATCTATCTTTCCGGGTGCATTGTCATCTTTGGCGCATGCCTCTGCGCCGGCCAAGCCGAAGCACTCGGACAACCGGAAACGGGATGACCTCATTGCGCGGTTGGCCCGGGGCGACATGCCTCCAGGCGCACCGTTGGCGATCGTGCATAACGCATCGCCAAAGCGTCAATAACATGCAAGTTACAGGGTCCAGCAAGAGTGCGCCCGCAGCGGGAAGCTTATAACTCGTTCACTATCAAGTCGCTGAGCTCACCCGGATCGAATGGCACGTTGTAGGCTATAGAGAGTGGATTACACCTAACGAGAAGTCCTCGGAGGAAATCACACAATAAGAAATATATATGAACGTCATCCTTCGTCTAATATGCGTCGTTGCCTTGCTCACGACTGTTCCAACGATGGAAAACACGTCTCTCCCCGAATGCGCAACACCGCTTTGCCTCCGGGAGCGAGCAGGGAAGCTAGCAGATGCCGCAACATGGTCAGTCGGACGGCTTCCCAGGAACAAATTCAGGCCTCTCGTTAACGCTGCAAAGCGCACGGTGCGCCGGTGGTTGCAGTGCAACTTGCAACGCCTGCCGGTCCCTGACAGTTCGGCAAGAACTATCACAAACACCTTAAATAGCCTGGATTGAAGAGGTTAGATCTCCCGGCGTTAGGCTGGCTCTCCATTAGCTGGAAGAGCAAGGGCAACACCAGCGCATCGACGTTAGGTCGAGCTCCGAGAAGGAGAAAGCTCCGCACGGCGATTCAACAAAACACGGTAGAAACAAAACACGGTAGATGAATAGAAATATGAAACGTAAGCTACAAATCATCATCAGCGCCTCGGCCGTCTCGGTCCTGGCATTCTCAGCCCTAGCCCAAGACCCTCCGATCCCCAAAGCGGCTGGACCCAACTACGCCCATGATGGCATCTCCCGCGCACAGCGGGAGAACCGGCTAAACGACGCGGCGAAATCCAGCGACATTATCGGGATGACCGTGAACAACTACCAGGACGAAAAACTCGGCAAAGTGGAGGACCTCAGTGTGGATGTGGAATCCGGCCGGATCGTCCAGGTGATCCTGTCGACGGGCGGGTTCATCGGCATTGGCGATACGCTGACGGCCGTGCCACCGGGAGCCTTGAATCGAGATATCACCCACAACGTCCTTCAACTGGATGCCGACAAAGAGAAGCTGAGGGGCGCGCCGAAGTTCGAGATGTCGCAGTGGGCTGAACATTCCGACTCCAATCATCTGTCTGCAGTCTATCACCTATACGGCCAGGAATTCGGCGGCAGGTTTATCCAAAGAGAAGAGGCGGTTGAGGATGGCCAACGCAACGCAGATGGTTCTCCTAGCACCATTTCAACCCGCAAAGCGGATGGGACATGGGACAAAAACCACATATCGAGCCAAAGCCAATTTATGATTCCGGTGTCGCGCCTAATTCATGTCCAGAAGGCAAGCAAGCTCATGGGCATGCCGGTGAAGAACCTTCAGAATGAGGCGCTGGGCAAGGTGGAAAACCTCCTGGTCGATCTGCCCTCGGGCCGTGTCGTAGCGGTCATCGTTTCCTCCGGCGGATTCCTCGGAATGGCCGACGAACTGAGCGCCGTTCCGCCCGTCGCACTCCGATTCACCGCTTATCGGGATACCCTTCAGCTTGACGTTTCGAAGGAAACCCTGAACAACGCGCCGCATTTCAAGGCCAATCAATGGCCTGACCTCGGTCAACCCGGCTATGCCAATGGGGTTTATCGCGCCTACCGGGTCGAGCCCTATTTCAGCACCAAGCTGACCGGTGAAATCGCGGATCGGATCGCGCGCGCTGAGAATGTGAACAACCAACTGGAAGTGAAGCTCACCACCAGCAGCAATAACTAATTCGATCAACCAAATAACAAAAAAACAAAACGAAAGTGAACTATATGTCGAAGAAATCTGTATTCTGCATCGCCAACTCACGCGCGCAAGCCGATCGAATTGTCGATCAGCTCAAAACCGCGAACTTCTCCAATAACGACATCTCCCTGCTGTTCCCGGATAAGGATACTACCCGCGATTTCGCGCACGAGAAGCACACGAAAGCCCCGGAGGGCGCCGTCGCCGGCGCCGGCACGGGCGTCGTCATCGGTGGGGCGTTGGGATGGATCGCCGGGATTGGCGCATTGGCTATTCCGGGAGTCGGCCCATTCATCGCCGCCGGACCGATTATTGCCGCGCTGAGCGGTGCGGCGGTCGGCGCAGCCGTGGGCGGTATCGCTGGCGGGTTAATCGGTCTGGGCATTCCGGAGATCCAAGCCAAGCGTTACGAAGGCAAGGTTAAGGCCGGCAATATCCTCCTCTCGGTCCATACCGAAAGCTCAGAGGAAATTGCCCAGGCGAAAGACATCTTCACTAAGGCTGGGGCTCAGGACATCTGCACCACGGGAGAGGCGTCCACATCCAAGGAAAACAGGGCCGCCCATCGAGCATCGCATACCACCGCGGAACTGGCCGCAGAGTCCGCAACCATCGGACCGGTGAATCTTCGCCAGGCCGCTTAACGAACATCAACGGCTCTGCAACCGCCGCATGGCGGTTGCAGAGCCAACTAGCTGCAAAGTGCACGCTGCGACTTCAGCAGCCGAGCAGATTGCACGGGATTCGCCTCTTTCAGCGCTTGGCAATGACGACGCAGAAACGGGTTATCTCCTGTGGCTTCGACAGTTTAGAGCGTTGGTTGTCAGATTGGCCCTCCGTTGGAGGAACTTAGCGCCCAGCAAACCAAGGAAGAAGTGTTCGAGGGCGGGATTGTTCTGGTCGCCCGATTGTTCGGACTGCTGGTGGCCTTCATCGGCGAGAATCTAACCTTGCAGTTCGTACGCGAGGTCTGGCCGGAAGTTCCACTCGAAGATTTGGATTTCGGCAACGGAGGAAAAGATGAACCGACAGAATAATTTGGCGAAACCCGCCCAGCCGGAGAAGGAGATTCTCGATGCGATCACCCGGATCGGCGCAAAACGGCTCGTGATCGATTCGCTGTCGGGTTTGAGATGGCGTTGGCACCCGGTTTCCGCGCCGATTTTCGCGAGTCCCTCTACCGAATGATTGGGGCTTTGACCGGAGCCGCGATCACAATTCTCAGCACGGTCGAAGTGGAGGATTCATTTACCTCGCTGCAGTTTAGCAAAATGCACGATGCAGGGGACGAGGCCGTGCAAACTGCAATGACTTCACCTCCCGCCGCGCTCACCAAAGAGGAGGTCAGAATGCTTTAAGTAGCTTGGATTGAGCATATTCCGACGCCGGGTGTTAGATTGGCTCTCCATTAGCTTGAGGAGAGAGAGAGAAGAACTTGCGAAAACAAGCACATCGGCGTTGTGATACCGAATCAAAAGCGGTCTATCAAATCCACATAAACGAGAAAGCCCTATGTTAAAAAGTATTAAGCAGCTATACGGAGACAAACTCGGCGCGTCAGATGGCGAAATCGGCCGTGTTAAAGATCTTTATTTTGACGATCAGAATTGGGCGGTTCGTTATGTGGTCGCCGATACCGGTTCCTGGTTGCCAGGGCGGCAGGTGCTCATCTCTCCCCATGCCTTCGGCAGCCTTGATCAGGCCGGAAAACTGTTGCATGTGAGCTTGACCCGGAAACAGATAGAGGATAGCCCTTCGATTGAATCGCACAAGCCGGTGTCGCGACGCTACGAGGAAGAGTATCACCGATATTACGGCTGGCCGTTCTACTGGCAGGGGGACGGGTTGTGGGGCCTGAGCGGCTTTCCAATTCTGGAACTGCCAGCAGCGCCTCTGCCGAACCGGCCAGCCACTGCTATCGACCCGCAAAGCGAAAGCGCCGATGTTCATTTGCGGAGTGCTCAAGCCGTGAACGGTTATCATCTCCAGGCAACTGATGGGACTATCGGCCACGTCTGTGACTTTATGATGGACCCCCAGAGATGGGCAATTCGTCAATTGGTCATCAAAACCGGACACAGGTTTTCCGGCAAGGAAGTCCAGATACCGACCCGCATGGTGAACCGGATCAGTTATCCAGACTCCACGGTCTTCGTAAACTTGACCACGGAAGCCGTCGAGCAAAGCCCCGCACATCATCTGGCTCCAGTTGGGGCAACGGATTAACCTGGCCCAGCCCATTGTCTCTTTATGAACAACGATAAACTATCCAAGAACCGAAACCAAAGGCCGGTCAGGGCTTCACGGCCCATTGTGGCGACGGACTTAAGCCAAGGCGGGTCCGATTTTTCGCCGTCACCGGAGGAGGTGGCCAGAAGGGCATACTTCAGCTATGTGAACCAGGGTTCGCTGCCCGGGCACGAGGTGCAGCACTGGCTGGAGGCCGAGGCCCAGTTGCTCGCGGAACGCGACCTTACCCGCGTTCACGGTTACCATAACCGGACATAGAAAGCACAACCGCCACTCCCGGGTGCAAAAGCAGGAAGACAATTAACGCATGAATACCCCCATCATCGCACGAGACCTGACCCAATACAGACCAACACCACATTTGACTGGCTCGAAGCGGATGACCGCGCGAGTTGCAGCCGCAACTCCCGGTAGCACTTTCTCGGTTTCCCCCGGCAACACTCAATTCCCAATTTTAAAATAATATTATGGCAAAAGTACTCGGCATCGATTTAGGGACTACGAACTCCTGCATGGCGGTTATTGACGGTGGCGAACCCGCCGTGCTGGAAAACTCCGAAGGCAAACGCACGACGCCTTCCGTGGTGGCGTTTACCAAAACCGGCGACCGCCTGGTGGGCGAGGCCGCAAAACGGCAGGCCGTCACCAACTCCCGCAATACGATTTATTCGATCAAGCGGTTCATGGGGCGCAAATTTGACGAGGTGCAGGAAGAAATCAAACGCGTCCCTTATAAAGTTGTCCGCGCCGCCAATGGCGACGCCGCCATCGAGGTGAATGTGGACGGCAAACCCAAGCAATTCAGCCCACCGGAGATTTCGGCCATGATCCTGGGCAAGCTCAAAGCGGATGCGGAGACACGACTGGGCGAGAAGATCACCCAGGCGGTCATCACGACCCCGGCTTATTTCAATGACTCGCAGCGCCAGGCCACGAAGGACGCCGGCCGCATCGCAGGGCTCGAAGTGCTCCGCATCATCAACGAGCCCACCGCCGCCTCGCTGGCCTACGGCTTGGACACGAAGAAGGACGAGAAGATCGCGGTGTACGACTTGGGCGGCGGCACCTTCGACATATCGGCGCTGGAACTGGGCGACGGCGTGTTCCACGTCAAAGCCACCAACGGCGATACCCACCTCGGCGGCGATGACTGGGACAATCGCCTCATGGATTGGATGCTGGATGAGTTCAAACGGGACCAGGGGATGGATCTGCGCAAGCAGCCGGATGCCTTGCAGCGCATCAAGGAGGAGGCGGAAAAGGCCAAGATCGCCCTCTCCAGCGCACTCCAATATGATATCAACCTGCCGTTCATCACAGCGGATGCAAGCGGTCCCAAACATCTGAGCCTGAAACTCACGCGCGCCAAGATGGAGCAACTTTGCGAGGCGTTATTTGAACGCACGATCGCGCCGGTGAAAGCTTGTTTGAAAGACGCGGACATCGCGGCTGCAAAAATAGATGAATTGGTTTTGGTCGGTGGCATGACCCGGATGCCGCGCGTAGTTGAAACGGCGCACACCCTGGTCAACAAACCTCCGCACCAAGGCGTTAATCCGGATGAAGTGGTGGCGGTGGGCGCCGCTATCCAGGCCGGTGTGCTCAAAGGCGAGGTCAAGGACGTGGTGTTGCTCGACGTGACTCCCCTCTCCCTTGGCATTGAGACTCTCGGTGGGGTGTTCACCAAGTTGATCGAGCGCAACACCACCATCCCGTGCCGCAAGTCGGAGACCTTCTCTACGGCCGCGGACAATCAGCCCGGCGTGGAAATCCATGTCTTGCAGGGTGAACGCCAGTTCTCCCGCGACAGCAAAACGATCGGCAAGTTCAAGCTCGACGACATTCCACCCGCGCCACGCGGCGTGCCGCAAATCGAAGTCGGCTTTGACATCGATGCCAATGGCATCCTGCATGTCAGCGCCAAGGACCTCGGGACCGGCAAGGAACAGAAAATCACGATTACGGCCAGCAGCGGCCTCTCCAAAGAGGAGATCGAGAAGATGCGCAAAGACGGCGAACTCCACGCCGAAGAGGACCGAAAGCAAAAGGAAGAGATCGAAACACGCAACGAGGCCGATAGTGTGGTCTATCGCACCGAAAGATTGTTGAAGGACAACCAGGAGAGAATCTCCGGCGATAACCGCAGCAAGGTCCAATCCGTCCTTAACGAGGTGAAGGAAGCCCTCAAGGGTAGCGAGGCTGCGGCGATAAAGGCGGCCAGCGAGAAGCTCAACGAAACCTGGCAGGCAGTCTCCGCGGAACTTTACAAGACGGCTTCGGAAAAGGCTCGCACGGGCCACAGCCCCACTGATGGCCAATCCGGAACGCAACCTGGAAATGGCGGCGGGCCGGAAGGCAGCAGGACGGACGAAGGCCCAATCATCGACGCTGAAGTTGTGGAGGAAAAGAAGGCGGCATAAGGGAATGCTCTCCCCCACGGCCTGGATGACCCTTTCCAAGACGGAAGGTTTTAGACCTGCAACTAGAGAGGCGTGGCCGTCCGTTCGTGTAGCAGCCCACAGCTTCATCTGGCATTCAACGAGAAGCACAAGTCGCATTCGCTGGCGAGGCTGGTGGACAGCCGGCGCGCGAAGGTTCCGGTGACATCGATGGGGTTCACCATGCAGGACCGCATCGAATTGCTGAAACTCAGTCATGCCAACGAAGAGGAGCTGGCTGCCGGTTGCATCACCGACTGGCTTTCACCCGGATTCTTCGCGACTGAATTCTGGTATATGTGGGCTACCACATTCGCCTTCCAGCCCTGGCACAGCGCCGTTGAATTCAAGCGTTACCTACACCGTTTCATGCTTGAGTTTTCACGGATCGAAACGCTTGCCGGCGTCAAACGGACCATTTACAACCAATACGACTCCCTGGTTCGACCCTTACAGACGTGGCTCATTGCCCAAGGTGTCCATTTGGTCACGGATTGCAGGGTGACAGACCTCGATCATAAGACCGAGGACGGCAAGTTCATCGTAACCGGCGTTCATTGTCTGCGGCAGGGCAGAAGCGAAGTGATTGCCGTGAATGACGGCGATCTCGTCTTCATGCAAAACGGCTCGATGACCGATGCCTCCAGCCTGGGTTCGATGGCGAGCGCGCCCAGCAAGCTGACCAAGGCAGATAGCGGCGGTTGGACTCTTTGGGAAAAACTGGCCGTGGGCCGGCCCGAGTTTGGCAATCCTGGGGAGTTTAATGGGTGCATCGCGCAGTCTTGCTGGGAGTCGTTTACCGTCACGCTGAACAACTCCGCATTCTTCGACAAGATGATGGAATTCAGTGGTAACCAGCCGGGCACCGGCGGGCTGGTAACGTTCAAGGACTCGAATTGGCTGATGTCCATTGTATTGGCCCATCAACCCCACTTCCTGGACCAGCCAGCCGACGTGCAGGTGTTCTGGGGCTACGCGCTGTTTCCGGACCGGATCGGCAATTTCGTTCCGAAGCCAATGGCGGAGTGCAATGGCGCGGAAATTCTGCGGGAGCTCTTTGGTCACCTGAGATTCGATTTGGAGACCGTTCAATCGGCCAACTGCATTCCCTGCCGAATGCCCTATATCACGAGCATGTTCATGCCTCGCCGGCTCACTGATCGCCCACGCCCGGTCCCGCGCGGCTCGCGGAATTTCGCGTTCATCAGCCAGTTCGTCGAGATCCCGGATGATGTCGTCTTTACGGTGGAGTATTCGGTGCGAGCGGCCCAGACGGCGGTTTACGAGTTGCTCGGTATTGATCGCACAGTTCCCCCCATAACGCCGCACGATAAATCACTGGGCACGCAGTTTGAGGCGCTGATCAAAGCCTTTAAGTGACAACCAAGCAAGGAAACCCATGCCGATCAAGTTACCTTCTGAGAAGATCGTTACAAAAACTGCCGAAGCCGTGCAGGCTGCCGTCCAAGCCAATCACTTTGGTGTCATGCAGGTTCACAATCTTAAAGAGACTATGAGGTTCGCTATGAAATTGTGGTTTCGGGGCATGCAAGGCGGTCTCAAAAACCAGATCGACTGCATCAAGGCGTTTTCCGAGACGGACTTCACGGAGGACCTCAAGAAGTTCGACATGCCAACCCTGATCATCCACGGAGACGATGACCAGATCGTGCCGATCGGCGCCTCGGCTCACGCCTCGTCCAAACTCGTCAAGCACCCCACGCTGAAGATTTATCCCGGTGCCTC
>JBAXTC010000133.1:0-13757 GCA_037130375.1 Verrucomicrobiota bacterium
GCGTCACTTCGAAACCCTCACCCTGGATTTCTCGCGCCAGGGACCGACTGGCGGCGGGCGGACAACCCCTGATATCAGTTTCAGGGCCGTGGCGCGTTCAGATCTTTGGCCGTTATCCCCATTCCCAACAGCGGCAGCAGATCGTTGCTCTCCTTGACCCCGTAGTTAAAGATGACGAAGCCGTGCGTCTGGTGGCGGCGCGCGAGGTTGATCTGATCAATGACGCGGTCCACTCCCAAATGTGACGAAGAGGCGCTGACGCCGATGCCCGGGTAACAGGGGGTCCGGCCCGCCCAATCGAGTTGCTGGGTAATCAACCGCTCGAAGCGGTTGTTGCTCGGTGTGTAATCCATCGGGCAGACGAAATCGAGGTATCCTTTGTCGCACCAAAGTTTCCAGTCCTGACCGACGCCATCGCGGTCCACCGCCCAGTTTGGGAACACCGCGGCGGAGAGCTTGATTTTGGGGTTGATGGCGCGGGCCTGTTCGCTTGCCGACTTGACCACGGTCGTGATGTTGCCGCGCCGCCAATCAAGCCATTGCTGACGGAGCGGGCCGTCGGCGCGGACCTGCTCGGGCCAGTTTGTCACCGTCACGCCGCTTACGCGCTGAAACCGTTGCTTGCAGCCGGCGCAGAAGCAGTGATCGTTGTCAGGGTAGCGGATGTAATCGAAGTGAATGCCGTCCACATCGTAGTTGCGGACGACCTCGACCATCGCGGCGATTTCCAATTGCTGATTTTCGGGATCGGAGGGGCAGAGCCACGGTTCCTCCTTGCCTTGTGAGCTGACTTGCAGCCGGCCCATCTGCCGCATTTTCTCCACGAAATATTTCGGCGCGGCGGACCCGAGGTTCCAATCCACTTTCCAGACGTGCATTTGCACGCCGTACTTGCGGCAGGCGGCCAGGCACTGGCGGATTTGGTCGCCTCGCGAGGCCACCTGGGACGCGACGGGCAGGACTTTGCTCTCGTAAAACGCCGCTCCGCCCCAAAGCATGTTGGGTAAAATGGCGTTAAACCCGTTATCGGCCAGCCGGCGGATGGCCTCGTCCCAATCCAAGCCCTGAACGCCAAACGCGCTGTGGCACCAGAACGCGCGAAACTCGCCGGGTAACGGCTTTTGCGCCAGGCAGAAAGCAGTGAGAAGTTGCTCGCGCGCGGCTGTCGCCTGCTTCGTCGCCTCGGGGAATTTCTGCTCAGCGGCCAGCTTTACGGCCAACTCGCGCGCGGCGGCGGTCGAGGCGAGGGCTTTCGCCACACGCGGGTTCTGCCCCTTCAGGCTGGCAATTTGGTTCGTCGCGTCCTGATAGGTCTCGAAACTCGTGATCTGCCCGATGCCCAAAATGGCGGCTTCCGCCAGTTCCCGAGGGCTGGCTGGCCGCAGCGGGTCGGTCTTGCGAAGGTCGCTGAGATAGAACTCAGTGCTGACATCATTCCCGCGCCAGGCCGAGATACGGATGGTCTGGATCTGACTCCAGCCGCCAGGGTTACCTTCCGGCGTCATCTCGGTCTTATCGATCGAGATCGTGTTCCAGCCGGCGGCGGATTCAGGGAAGAACGCTGCGTGGTACCAACCCTCGCCGCTCTGGAAGTAAATGCTGAAGTAGGATACCGGAGAGGGATCGCGGCACAGCACCTTGAATTGCACACCGCGGTTGGCAGCGAGGTCGAGCTTCACCTGGCGATCCCAGGAAGCGCGCTCGATCCTGGCGCTCGAGAAATTGCACGACAGCCGCAGCGCCTTGTGGTCCGCAAGCGTTGCGATCTGAGCCTTCGCTGTGCCAGCCATCGGTTGCCAGGCCGCCGCTGCCGCGGCATCCGTCGGATATTGGCAATCGTCTATTACGTCACCGGCGGATGGTTCGGCCCGCAAGGGCGGCCCGGGCAAAAAGCCTGACACGATAACCAGCAACGCCAAAGCCCCCGGGCGCAGCGCACCCGCAAGAAGAGCAGCCATCAAAGATTTCATACGATTTCACCATTTCAGCGCAGGGCCGACAATGCGTCCAGAAAATCCTCCGGGCGAGGAGCACTGAAACTCAGGCGATTGCCCGTGCGCGGGTGGACAAATGAAAGTTGGCCGGCATGAAGCATCTGTCGCGGCGCAGTGTAATGCGTCAGATCGGTGAAATGCTCGTTCTGCCGGTTCCCGTAAGTTGCATCGCCGACGATCGGGAAGCCGATGAATTGAAAATGCACCCGGATCTGGTGCGTGCGGCCCGTGTGCAGAATGGCCTCGGCCAGGGTCGCGCCGCGCAGACGCTCCAGCACGCGGTAGCTCGTGTGCGCCTCGCGGCCGGCGTTGTCGTCCACCGCCATGCGCTTGCGATGGGATGGATGCCGGGCGATGGCGGCGCGGATTTCGCCCTGGTCGCGCTGCATTTCGCCGCACACGATCGCCAGGTAAATCTTCTCCACTTTCCGAGCGGCGAACTGGGCGGAGAGCGCCAGGTGGGTGTCGTCGTTCTTGGCAACAACCATGCAGCCGCTGGTTTCTTTGTCGAGGCGGTGGACGATGCCCGGGCGGGCGACCCCGCCGATGCCGCTCAACTGTCCGGCGCAATGGTGCAGCAACGCGTTGACAAGCGTGTGTTCTTCGTGGCCTGCAGCCGGATGCACCACCAATCCGGGCGGTTTGTTCAAAACGAGCAGCGCGTCGTCCTCATACAACACCGCAAGCGGGATCGCCTCCGGTTGGGCTTCGGCCGGTCGGGCTTCGGGCCAATGAACCTGGACTTGCTCGCCCGCGCGCGGTGTGTGGGTCGGTTTGACAGAGCGGCCGTTGACCCGGATGTGGCCCTCCTGAATCAGCCGCTGAATTGCTCCCCGGGAAACCGCCGGGAACCGGTCGCGCAGAAAAGTGTCGAGTCGCTCCGATGGGAGGGTGTATTCGATGGTCAGGATTTCAGTCCGGTCAAGAGACATCGAAAGGAATCACTTCGATGGTGATGTCTCGGCAGGCGTGACGGGATGGTCACTCCGCCAGGTAATCAAGAAAACCAACCCCACGCCGGTGCAGATGGCGCTGTCCGCGACGTTGAAAGCGGGGAAACCGATTTCCGAGCCGCCCCGGCGATCCAGGTAGAAGTAAATGAAATCGATCACATGCCCGGCCCAAAGCCGGTCGATCAGATTGCCGACAATGCCGCCGAAGATCATCCCGAATGCGGTCTGGCTCAGGAGGGTGCGGGAGTCAAAATGATGGCGGCTGAGGAACAATACCACCAGCGCGACAAGCGCGACGCCCGCCAGCACCTCGTTGTTGCCGCGAAACAAGCTCCAGGCCGCGCCGGTATTTCCCCAATGAACAAACCTAAAGAACCCATCGATAACCACCTTCTCCTGAGCGTACCCGAGGAACCGGAGCACGACTTGTTTGGTCAATTGGTCGAGCGCAACCACCAGCAAAGCGATCAACGCAATGCGATGGTTTGGCGTCCGCACCAGGAAATTCGATGGTTTCTTGTCCGCGATGGGGTAACTTTAGGCCACAGGCTCCTAAAAAAACAACTCGAAAGTTCTGTTGACTTGGACGATATGTTTGATAGTTTGTGTGCTCCTTTGATCGGAATTTGAGATGAAAACGCATTTGCCAAAAGTGAATTTGGAACAACGCAAGTGGCACGTGATTGACGCCAACGGCGCAGTCCTGGGCCGTCTGGCGGCACAAGTCGCCAATGTATTGCGGGGGAAGAACAAACCAGTCTATACCCCACACCTTGACGCCGGGGATTTTGTGGTGGTTATCAACGCCGAGAAAGTCGTCGTGACCGGCAAGAAAGAGACCGATAAGAAGTTCATGAGCTATTCCGGGTGGAAAGGCGGCGAGAGGTTTCGTTCGGTCGAACAGGTCCGCGCCGGGCATCCCGAGAAGCTCATCACGCACGCCGTGCGCGGCATGGTTCCCAAGAACCGGCTCGGTCGGGTTTTGATGACCAAATTGAAAGTGTACAAAGGCGACCAGCATCCCCATTCAGCGCAACAGCCCCAACCGCTGGCACCGGCAAAGTAATGCGCGCCGCGCCGCTCACCCTATAGCCTATTTAACTCATTTAACGATTCAACCTTCAGGGTATGTCTGACATTAAACTTCCCGAAACCAAGCTTCCTCATCACCTCGGCACCGGTCGGCGAAAGTCGGCGGTGGCGCGAGTTCGTCTTGCCACAGGCACTGGCAAAATTCTGGTCAATGGCCGTCCGTTTGAGAACTACTTCCCGACAGAATCGCTGCGGGTGGTTGCCGCCCAATCGTTGACCGCGACGGGCACGGCGGATAAATTTGACGCCCAAATCACTGTGTCGGGCGGCGGGCCGACTGGTCAGGCCGGCGCCGTGCGCCACGGGCTGGCGCGCGCTTTGCTCACAGTGGACGCCAACTTCAGGCCGGTGCTGAAAGCCGAGGGCCTGCTGACTCGCGATTCCCGCATGAAAGAGCGCAAGAAATACGGCCAGCCGGGCGCGCGTAAACGCTTCCAGTACAGCAAACGTTAATCGTGCTGTAAATTTCCACGCCCCGCTGGTTCAATCCGGCGGGGTTTTTTGTTGGGAACCCGCGGCCGGCGGTCAGCAGTCCGTAGCTGCCGCGGCGCCTTGGATTAATCACCGACTACGGATTACTGACTACTGACGATGAAAAAAGTCGCTATCGTGGGCGCGTCCGGTTATTCCGGCGAAGAACTGGTCCGGTTGCTCCTGTCACACCCGGAGGCGGAGCTCAGTGCCGTCACCTCGCGCCAATACGCCGGGCAAACCCTCGCACAGATATTCCCGAAATTCGCCCATCATCCACGGGCAAAAGGGTTGCGATTCAGCGAACCCAAAGCCGAACTGCTGGCCAAACAGGCGCAGATCGTGTTCCTGGCACTGCCGCACGGTGTTGCGGCGGAATTCGCCATTCCCTTGCTCCAGCTCGGTTGCCAGGTCATCGACTTAAGTGCGGATTTCAGGGTCAAGAGCGCGGCGGTCTATAAAGACTTTTACGCCCACGACCATCCCGCGCCGGAACTGTTGGAACAGGCGGTCTATGGCTTGCCAGAGGTTTATCGTCACGAGATCAAGAAGGCTTCACTCATCGCCTCCCCGGGCTGTTATCCCACCAGTATTTTGCTGCCGACGGTGCCGCTGCTGAAGGCGGGGCTGATTAAGCCGACGGGCATCATCGCCGATTCCCTCAGCGGCGTCAGCGGGGCGGGCCGGAAGGCTGAACTCGACTACCTTTTCGTCGAGTGCAATGAGAGTGTCCGCCCCTATGGGCTGCCGAAACATCGGCACCTCTCGGAAATCGAACAGGAACTCTCGCTGGCGGCGGGCACGCCGGTCACGATCCAATTCACGCCCCATTTGATTCCCGTGAACCGCGGCATTCTGACCACCCTTTACCTCACGCCGGTCGATTCAATCGCCGGTGATCAGCAAACGACGATCAACCAACTGGATGCCTGCTACCAGGCCGCCTATGCCCGCGAGTCTTTCGTGCGCCTGCTCGAGGGCAAATCGTTGCCGGACACGAAGAATGTGGTCGGCACCAATGTGATTGAAATCGCGTGGCGGCTCGACCCGCGCACCGGACGGTTGATCGTGATGAGCGCGGAAGACAACCTGGTCAAAGGCGCCAGTGGCCAGGCTGTTCAAAGCATGAACATCATGTGCGGGTTCCCCGAAACTGCTGGCTTGGTCTAATTCTGCAACGGCTCTAACGTTGCGCGGTCTGCTTCCCGCTGACATCGAGGCAGACCACCTGGCCGGAGGCATTGCGGCAATAGATATGGCCGTTGGACAGCACCGGGGTGGTCCAGCATTTGCCGGTCAGAACCTGCGCGCGAGAAATGGGTTTGAAGGCCGCAGGGCTGGCTTCGGCGATGATCAGTTCGCCCTTTTCACTCAGCCCAATGATCTTACCATCCGCCAGCATGAGCGAGCCTTTGCCGAATTGGGGATACTTCCATTTCACCTCGCCGGTGTCCAAGGAGAGGCAGCGAAGTTCGCTCTCATCCGCTCCGTAAAGGTACTGTTGCCACAGGACGCAACTGTTGAAATGGTTGCGCATGTTCTTGTTTTCCCAAACCTTCTCCGGCTGCGAACCGTTGATTTTGACCACCGTCGCGCCGTGGTTGTAGCCAGAGGAGATAAATACCCGGTCGGCGGAGATGATCGGGTCGGCGGCGTTGACATCGTAATCGGTCTTCCAGGGATAGCGCCACAATTCACGACCGTCGGCAGCCCTAACCGCAACAAGCGATTGGGCGGCAAAAATGGCCACCGCCCGTTCCTGACCAGTATTCAGCAGGACGGCCGTGGCGTAGCCGCCGACAGTTTTGCCTGAATTCCAAACGGCCTTTCCGGTCTTTTTGTCGAAAGCGGCACCGGCGCCGCCCGCATTGAGAATCACCAGATCCCCTTCGACCAGCGCCGAACTGGCAAAACCCCAGGTCGGAATCTCAGCGCCCAATTCATCATTGAGGTTCTTCGACCAGATAACCGTTCCGTCCGCCGCGCCGAGACAAAATAAATGGCCTCGGCGGCTAAAAGTATAGACCCGGTCGCCATCCACGGTCGGTGTCGCGGCGGTTCCGCCTTCAAAGTATTTCGCATCGAGCGGGCAGGGGTAGGAGTGCTTCCAGACGATCTTGCCGCTGTCGGCATCAAAACAATAAACCGTGTCGGTATTGTTCGAGTTGCCCGTTGTATAAACCCGCCCGTTGCTAACTGAAAAGGACGAGAAACCGATGCCGACCGAGGCCTTCCAAAGCTGCTTTGGCCCCTGAGCGGACCACTGGGCCTGCCAACCGGTTTCCTGCGAAATGCCGTTCAGGTCTGGCCCGCGCCAGCGAAACCAATCAGCGCCGCTGGCGCCAGTCGTACTGGCCGTAATCAGAGCGAACACCGCCGCCACAGAGAGAATTTTCATACTGTTAGAGTTAATCCATGCCACCAGAGAGTGTCAACTCTCGACCATCCGCAATACGGCGGGTGGCAGGGTGGATTCAAGAAACCGTAGCCGCCGACGGAAGTCGGCGCACTTTCTCGAATTTACGGAGATCAGCGCCGACTTCCGTCGGCGGCTACGGTTTCTTGAATCCCCATGCTTGACGATGGGTCCAGGATTTTTCATTCTCGTCATCGGCAGCCCACCTGCTAGATTTGGCGCCATGCGAACGGCGATATATCCGGGAAGTTTCGATCCCATTACGAATGGACATCTCGATGTGCTCCAGCGGGCCGCGAAGTTGTTCGACCGCGTAATCGTGGCGGTGGCGCGCAGCGAGAGCAAACATCCGCTCTTCACACTGGAAAAGCGGGTGCAGATGGTCGCGCGCGCAGTCCGGCACTTGCCAAGTGTCGAGGCGGATTCATTCGACGGCTTGCTGGTGAATTACGTCGAACAACGCTCGGCTCAGGCGGTGGTGCGGGGTTTGCGCGCGGTATCTGACTTTGAATTTGAATTTCAGCTCGCCTTGATGAATCGTAAACTGAACGAACGAATCGAAACGATTTTTATGATGCCAAAGGATACTTACACCTTTCTGAGTTCTCGGATCGTGAAGGAGATGGCTCAACTGGGAGGCGACGTCAGCGCGTTTGTGCCGGCGCACGTGCGGACGGCCCTGGCCGGCAAGTTCAGCCACAAACCGGCTTAGAGGAAAATTTTATGGCATTAGTCGTAAATTTGCGCCATTTGGGGACGCACAACGCGCGTTTGCACGGTGAATTGTCCGTCGCAGAACTGAACATCGAAACCCGGGACGAGGTAATCCATGTCACCCACCCCTTGCAGCATGATTTGGAGGTCCAAAAGTTTGAAGGCGGGCTGCTAGTGCAGGGCCGCCTGCATTTGGTGCTGGATTGCGAGTGTGTGCGCTGCCTCAAACCCTTCCACTATCCACTGGAACTCAAGGAATGGGCCTGCCATGTCCCGCTGGAAGGCGAGGAACAGGCGCCGGTGGTTAATGATTGTGTGGACTTGACGCCTTACGTGCGGGAAGATATTCTGTTGGAGTTTCCGCGGCATCCGCTTTGTAAGCCGGAATGCCTTGGTTTGCCAAAAACGGTCCTTGGCAAAGTAAAAAGCACCAAAAGCAAGGCCGGAGTCGGTTCGCCAGCTTGGGCTGAGTTAAACAAACTGAAATTGTAACCTTATTTGATTTATGGGTGTCCCAAAGCGAAAGCCGTCGAAAAGTCGTCAACGCATGCGTCGCGCGTATAATAGCGCGCTGACCTTGCCGCAACTCAGCACATGTCCCCAATGTGCGGCGCCGTATGTGCCGCACCGGGTTTGTCCTGCCTGCGGGTACTACAAGGGACGCCAGGTCATCACAGTGACAGCGGGTGCCTGATCGCGTCCCGGGCGCGCAGACGGACCCTTCCCGCGATCGGTCCTTTTATGCGAATTGCAGTGGATGTCATGGGTGGCGACCACGGGTGCGGGGTCGTCATCGAAGGCGCCAACCGGGCTCTCCAGGCCGATCGGAGAATTACCGCCCTTTTCCTGGTCGGCAACCGCTCGGAAATTCATGCCGCCCTGCCTAAACGCGGGTTTCGTGACCATCGCGTGCGCGTCGTCCATGCCAGCGAGGTGTTGACG
The DNA here is from genome assembly GCA_037130375.1 of Verrucomicrobiota bacterium. GTDB lineage: Bacteria > Verrucomicrobiota > Verrucomicrobiia > Limisphaerales > UBA8199 > JAPLUA01. The sequence continues at coordinate 8,583 of JBAXTC010000133.1, forward strand.
ATGGCGGATAAACCCGCCGCCGCGCTCCGCAAGAAGAAGGACTGCTCGATCGCGCGCGCAGTCGATTTGGTCCACCAGGGTGACGCCGACGCGATGATCTCCCTGGGCAACACCGGCGGGATTTTTGCCGCCGCCACGTTCAAGCTTGGTCGAATACCCGGCGTGGACCGGGGTGGAATCGCCACCGTGATTCCCACGCCAGACCAGGGATTTGTGCTGCTGGACTCGGGAGCAAACATCGAGTGCAAACCCATGCACCTGGCGCAATACGCCGTGATGGGCAATATCTATGCCCGCGAAGTCCTGGGCTACAAGAACCCGCGGGTCGGAATTCTCAGCATCGGGACGGAAGACAGCAAAGGCAACGAACTGACGCTCGGAGCGTTCAAGCTCTGCAAGCACCTTGACCTCAATTTCATCGGCAATGTGGAAGGCCACGACTTGTTCCAGAACCGTGTTGATGTCGTCGTTTGCGATGGATTTGTGGGCAACATTGTTTTGAAGACGTGCGAAAGCCTGGCGCTGGCGATGTTCTCGCTGCTCAAGAGCGAGCTGACGGTAAATCCCCGACGCCAACTGGGCGCGCTGCTGGCCAAAAACGCTTTTCGCGCCCTCAAGCGTCGCATGGATCCCGAAGGTTCTTGCGGTGCTCCGCTGCTCGGTTTCAACGGCGCGGTGATGAAAGCCCACGGCTCGGCCCGTGAACGCGCCGTCGCCAGTGCCATCCGTGTCACCACCGAGTATCTTCAACATGATGTCAACCAAATCATCGCCCAGGAAATCGCGCGAGCCAATGAACGGCTGAACGCTGCCGAAACGCTCGATTCCAAGCCTGTGCCAGCATGAGCCTCCCATCGAATCCCAAGTTCAAGAACCCGCGAGCCAAGTTTAATTTTCAGGGCCGCACCTGCTCCATCAGCGGAGTCGGCTCCTATGTGCCGGCCAGAGTTCTCACCAACGCCGAACTCGAAAAAATGGTCGATACTTCCGATGAGTGGATCACTAGCCGCACCGGTATCAAGGAACGCCGGTTGGCGGCAACAACCGAGTTTACCTCGGACTTGGCGGTACACGCGGCCCTCCGCGCCATGCAACAGGCCGGCGTCACCGCCGAGCAGATCGACCTCATCATCGTGGCGACCATCACGCCGGACATGCCGTTTCCCTCCACCGCCTGCCTCGTGCAGCAAAAAATCGGCGCGCACCGCGCCGCGGCTTTCGACCTCGAAGCGGCCTGTTCGGGGTTTATTTACGGGCTGGAAATCGCGCAACAGTTCATCATGTCCCGCACCTACGACGCGGTGCTGGTGATCGGCGCCGAGAAGCTCTCTTCGATTGTGGATTGGAAGGACCGGAATACTTGTGTGCTCTTCGGTGACGGTGCCGGCGCGGCGGTGCTGCAGAACCGCCCGAACGCACATGGCCTGCTGACGGCCGTGATGGGCGCCGACGGCCGGAAAGCCGATCTGCTCTTCATGGCCGGCGGCGGCAGCCGTTGCCCAGCCACGGCTGAATCGGTGGCCTCGGGCATGCATTACCTGCGCATGGAAGGCAAGGAGACCTTCAAGAGCGCCGTGCAGGCGATGCAGACGGCAGCAACGGAAGCCTTGCGCCGCTGCGAACTCGATATTTCCCGCATCAAGTGCATCATTCCGCACCAGGCCAACCGCCGCATTGTTGATGCCGTCTGCAAACGCCTCGGCGCCAAACCCGAGCAACTCTTCGTCAACCTCCACAAATACGGGAACACCTCCGCCGCTTCCGTGGCAATCGCTCTGGACGAAGCCGTGGCTTCGGGACGCGTCCAGCGTGGCGACTTGATCTTGATGGTGGTGTTCGGCGCCGGCCTGACCTGGGGTGCTGCGGTCATCGAATGGTAGATCATGGGCTGCAGTCTCCTCAGTCATTGGCAAAGCTTATCCGACTGGTGGATGAGTCTAATTTGACGGATTTGTGAAGTGTGTTATTCTGATGGTGCTATATGAGCGCTAGAACAATTCAAAGCACCGGGTCGCTGCAACAAGTCACCGTCGAAGCGCGGCAAACACGCCTCTCCCTTTCTCCCAACTCAGTCGTCCTCCATAAGAATGGTATCGAATTTCGCAGTACCGCGCCCTTCGCGGCATGGACGGAGATGACGATGACTCTGCAATCTCCGGGTGTCGGCGGCCGGTTCCATTGCACCGGCGTTGTAATTGCCTGCACCGGCAATAAACACACGGGCTATCATGTCTCCATGGTTTTTACGGGCCTCTCCAAGCACGCGCAAGCTTGCCTGACCACGATGGCCTATTCGCAGCTCGGGTAGCTTCTCACCGGCCCGCAGCGAAGGGCCGGCGGCGGACGAGCCGGGTCCACGCGCCGATCTGGCCGGCGGCAAGTCCAGTCCTCAATACCGCAATGCGCTGGCCATCCAGCCAGGTTGATCATCGAGTTTTCTTTATCCGGATTGCCTCAAACCCATGCCTTGCGGATCAGCCACATCTTGACGACCTGGGTCAGGCCGACGTAGCAAAGCAAGGTGGCGGCCAGAAAGAGCCAGTAAAGCGGTGGCAATGGCACGAAGCCCAAGGCGCTGGCCAGCGGGGAATACGGCAGCCATGCTCCGAAAGCAATGATGAGCAGAGTCGTCATCGTAAGCTGCCAACTGGCGCGTGATTGGATGAACGGAAGCAGGTTGGTGCGGATGACGTGGATGATGAGCGTCTGGGTCATCAACGATTCGACGAACCAGCCGGTGTGGAACAGCGCAGCGGCGTAAGAATTATTCACCGAAACGTTGACGAACCGGTAAGCGATATCGGGCGGCGGCGTCAGGCCTGCCTGGCTGCATCTGAACACAAACCACATGACGGCGTAGGTTGTGTAATCGAATATCGAGCTGATGGGACCGATAAACACGATGAATTTGGCAATCTCCCCCATGTTCCACGGCCGCGGCTTGGCGGTCTGCTGGGAGCCGACGTTGTCGGTGGGGATGGGCACCTGCGAGAAATCGTAGAGCAGGTTATTGGTCAGAACCTGGATGGGAAGCATGGGCACGTAGGGCAGCCAGGCACTGGCGCCGATGACGCTGAACATGTTGCCAAAGTTCGAGCTGGCGCCCATGCGAACGTATTTGAGGATATTGACGAAAACCTTGCGGCCTTCAAGCACCCCTTCTTCCAGCACCATCAGGCTCTTCTCCAGCAGGATAACATCGGCCGATTCCTTGGCGATATCCACGGCGTTATCCACAGAGATGCCCACATCCGCCGCCCGCAGAGCCGGGGCATCATTGATGCCGTCTCCCATGAACCCGACGACGTGGCCTTTGCGCTGGAGGGCCTGCACGATGCGCTGCTTGTGCGCCGGGGAGAGGCGGGCGAAAACGTCGGTGGCCTCGACCGCTTCAGCCAGTTGCGGATCGGACATGGTCTCGACCTGGCTGCCGAGCACGATTTTCTCCGCGCTGATGCCGACTTCAGTGCATACCTTCCGGGTGACCAGGTCATTATCGCCGGTTAGCACTTTGACGGTAACTCCCTGCTGGCGCAACACGGTGATGGCCTTGGCCGCCGTGTCCTTCGGCGGGTCGAGAAAGGCCAGATAGCCGGTCAGAACCAGTTCGCACTCGTCCGCCTTCGAGTAAGCTGCCCGTTTATCCACCTTCTTGGTCGCGACCGCGAGCACACGGAAACCATCCTCGCTCAGATCGTTGACTTGCTCAATCAGGTTGCCGACGAGGATCGGTTCCATCGGGAAAACCTCCCCGTCGCTTTCAAAGTGGGTGCATCTGCTGAACACGGCCTCGGGAGCGCCTTTGGTCAAGAGTTGACGTTCGGCGTTGGGGCCCTCGACCGCCACTGACATCATCCGCCGCGAAAAGTCAAACGGGATTTCGTCCACCTTGGTGTATTGGTCCAGCGAGAGCTCGCGATGCAGGTCCTGGTGCTGCAGCACGGCGCGATCGAGGACGTTCTTGAGGCCGGTTTGGAAGTAGCTGATTAGGTAGGCATCGCGCAGCACCTCTTTGTTCTCGTTCTTGAAAACATCGCAATAGAGCTCCAGGATGACGTGGTCCATGGTCAGTGTGCCGGTCTTGTCGGTGCAGAGCACATTCATGGCGCCGAAGTTCTGGATCGAGTTGAGCCGCTTCACGATGACCTTCTTTCTGGACATCGCCATTGCCCCTTTGGACAGGCACACCGAAACGATCATCGGCAGCATCTCCGGTGTCAACCCGACCGCCACCGCCAGCGAGAAGAAAAACGCCTCGTGCCAATCGCGCTTGGTGATGCCGTTGATGACGAAGACCAACGGCACCATCACTACCATGAAGCGAATCATCAGCCATGTGAACTTCTTCACCCCACGCTCAAACGCCGTCTCGGTCTGCTGGCCGGCCAGGCTGCGCGCCACTTTGCCAAAATACGTCTGCGTGCCGGTCGTGACAATTACCGCCGTGGCGGACCCGCTCTCGACGCTGGTCCCCAGGAAGCAGGTGTTCGAGCGCTCGATGGTTGAGACGCTCTCGCGGAGGTCACGACCGTCGGTCTTTTCCACCGGCATCGATTCGCCGGTCAGCGTCGCTTGAATGACGAACAGGTCTTTCGCCGAGAGGAGCCGGACATCGCCGGGAACCATATCCCCGGCTGACAGTTTCACGATGTCCCCAGGCACGAGGCCCTGCAGAGGGATTTCCTTTGACTGACCGTCCCGCACGACCGTGGCGGTGACGCTGATCATCGCCTTGAGCTTGGCGGCCGCCGTGTTGGCACGCGTCTCCTGGACGAACCGGAGGGAGACCCCTAACGCAACCATCAGCAACATCATCGAACCCGCCCGGAAATCGCCAGTGGCGAAAGACAGGATGGCAAGGACCGTCAGGAGAATTACCAGCGGGTTGCGGGCGGCAATGTAAAGCCGCTGCGGCCAGCCTTCGTGTTTCTCTCTTGCGACCTGGTTGGGGCCGTATTGCTCCAACCGTGCCGCTGCCTCCTCCTCGGTCAGGCCAGCTACGGTCGTGCCCAGTATCTGCAGCACTTCGGCGCTTTCCTTCGTCGCCGCGTCCCGGGCGAGATCAGAATTGCCGGAGCTGTTTATACTGGCGACACCTGGCATAAAATCAATGAATGGCTGCAGCCAAACGTTATCCTTTCCCCGGCTTCCGTCCATCACAAACTTGCCTCGCTG
>JBAXTC010000134.1:0-13728 GCA_037130375.1 Verrucomicrobiota bacterium
GCGGAATGGGCCGAGTAACTTGACCGACTTGGCTTGGAGGTAGTTCCAAAGGCGGTAGCCGTAATCTGCGGTCAAAACCCTAATCTCTGCTTGCTGTTCTCCGCCATCGACTTCCTGAAAATTGACACCAACGGATCGGTCCTCTACATTTAATCGTATGAATTCGCTGAGAACTCTTGAACAAGTCGAGGCCGATGTCCGCACGCTCTCGCTGCAGGAACAGGTGCAGCTTCGCGCATTGCTGGAGGATATTCTTGAAGACCGTCGCGAATTGACCGACTCATTCAAGGCGGAGATCGAAGCTGGGAAAAGAGATATCGCAGAAGGCTGAGACGCTACGCCTTGGCACTGAGGAGGCGATCTGACGATTTGAACCGCCAAACGTACCGGGTTCGTTATGCCTGCTGCAAACACTTCTGGATTAGTGATAGCAAGTTTGGCGCCGGGCACGGCTTGGGCACAAAGACTCTGGAGGTTCCCGTCAGGTTGGCCAGACCAAATGTGTCGGCGTTGTAGCCACTGGTGATGATCACCTTCACCCCGGGTTCCTCCGCCAACATCTGGTCCGCCAGCTCGATTCCGGTCGGGCCGCCAGGCATTACCACGTCGGTGTAAACCAGGTTGATCTCGGCCGGGTGCTTCCGCCACAGGGCCAGGGCCTCGTTGCCATCGGCCGCCTCCAGGACGGTGTAGCCGATCCGCTCCAGAAGCATCCGGACGGGCCTGCGGAGTCCGGGTTCGTCCTCCACCAGCAGGATCGTGCGTTTGCCCGGCACGGGCTTTTCCGTTTGGGGTGCGAGCGGGGCGGCGGATGGTTGGGCTACTGCGGGTAGGCAAACTCGAAACGTGCTGCCTTTCCCGACACAGCTCTCGACATCCACCCAACCGCCGAGCTGCTGAACGATCCCGCGGACCGTCGCCAACCCCAGGCCGGTGCCCTGACCAACATCCTTGGTCGTAAAGAATGGCTCAAATAGCCTTTGCAGGGTTCGATCATCCATGCCGCAGCCGGTGTCGGTGACGGACAGGCACACGTAACTCCCGGGTGCCGCCTCGACGTGGGCCTTTGTCTGTTCAGTGACAAGCTCCGCATCCCTCAGGCAAAGTCGGAGCAGGCCGCCATCTTTCATCGCGTCCCGCGCATTGAGGCAAAGGTTCAAGAGAACTTGCTCAACCATACCCATATCAGCGTTCACCCAGGGAAGCTTATCCGCGATGGACAACTCCAGGGTGATACGCTCCCCGAGAAGTCGGCCCAGTATTTTGCCCTGCTTCGAAACCGCCGCCGCCAGGTCCATCGGTTGGCGGCGCATCACCGACTGACGGCTGAAGGCCAGCAACTGTTTAATCAGGCCGGCGGCCCTTTGACATGACCCCTCCAGTGTGGTCAATAGCTCGCCTGCCTCGGCCCCCGGGTTGAGGGATTGCACCAGTTCCACGTTCATCAGCATGGCGGCGAGGATGTTATTGAACTCGTGGGCCATTCCCCCCGTCAGACGGCCAATGGCTTCCATTTTCTGGGCTTGGCGCAGGCGCTCCTCCGCCTGCTTGCGCTCCGTGAGGTCGCGGCAAATGCCCAGGAACGCCGGTTCGCCATCCCAGACTATTCGGCGGGCGTTCACTTCAATTGGGATGAGTGAACCGTCCTTGCATTGAACACATGTCTCGACGGTCAGGTTCCCTTCTTGACGCAACCGGGCTATTCTGTCCGCCGTGTGTAGACGATCTTCCGGTGAATCAATCTGATGAATCGTCATCGACATCAGCTCCGGGCGGGTGTAACCAAGCAGCTTAAGCGCCACCCGATTGGCGTCCAGTGTCTGCCCTTTCTCGTCGATGATGATTATCACATCCCCGGCGTTCTCGAAAAGGAGTCGGTGTTTTTCTTCGCTGGCCATCAAGGCCCCCTCCGCCCTCTTGCGCTCAGTGACATCGGTGTCGCTGCCGCTGTAGCCCCGCAACGTCCCGTCGCGGTTGAGGATCGGAATTCCGTTCGTGGAAACCCATCGCAGGCGGCCGTCTTTGGTCACCACAACATTGATCAGGTCCGCAAACCGCTCCTTTCGCTCAAAGCTCGCGAAAGCGGCCTGCTTGAACTCCTCGCGCCCTATCTCCGGATGCAAGTCGTAGAAGTGCCGCCGGCCAACCAGTTCCTCTGGGCGGTAGCCCAGCAGGAGTTCCGCTACGTGATTGACATAGGTGTACAGCCCCGCGGCGTTTACCTCCCAGGCAATCGTCCGGCTTTGCTCGGCCAACTGGTCGAGCCGGGTTTCGCTCTCCCGCAGTCCCTCTTCCACTCGCTTCCGCTCGGTGATGTCCGTCAGGACGAAGCGGCTTTCCCGCCCATCCTCTGAGACGCAGGCCTTGAGGATAACCGTGAGTGGTGGTTTGTCTTTGATCGCAAGCTGCACTTCGATGGTGTCCGGCGACTGGGTCGCAAAGGCCCTGGTCAATAGAGTTCTAAAAGAAGGACGATCAGCAATGGCGACGAAGGCCTCAAAGCGGCAGTTCAACAAGCGCGAGCGTCCGAGTCCGAGCAGGCGGGCGCCAGCCAAATTGGATTGGATAATCTCCCCTTGGTGTCCCAGGGTGAAGTAACCCACGGGAGCGAAGTCGTAAAGGTCGGTGTAGCGCTCCGTCGATGCTTCCAGCCGCGCCCGCGTTTCCCTGAGTTCTTCGTCCTGGATTTCCAGTTCGATCTGATGGATATGCAGTTCCTGGAGGAGCCGCTGCATTTCGTTGGCTGAGCCAGGAACCTTCGCGGGCGGTGTCTGGCTCTGCAATCGAGCTTGGGCGCGGCGGCGCAGGTCGGCGGCATCAGTTGACTTTTCAGGTTTCACAGGCTTTGTTCTTCATCCATATTTTCCAAGAGGGGCAGCGGCATTAGGGCGGAAATGCGAAACCAACTTCAGGAGGTCCCCGGAGTTCCCTGCACGAAGCGCGGTATCAAGTTGGCCAAGACTCTGGAGTGCAAAACGACGAAGGTTCCCTGTCTTCCATTGAAGCCAAATCCCGCCAACGATGATTAGAAGCAAAAAAAGCAACCACGAAAAGTAATCCTCAATACCCGCCACACCTTCAGAGGTCATGCCCAATTTGAGAATGTTATTTTAGCCGAGAGCGGTGAGTGAGGCAAGCAAAGAACACTAATTGAATTGCACCTTTGTACCACCCTGGGTAATTGGAGCGCGGACATTCTTGTCCGCTCCCGGCGGCTCAGTCACCCCCGAAGCGGACAGGAATGTCCGCGCTCTAGAAAAATGTGAGATGCGCACCACGCAGAGAGGCTGTTTTTTTCGTGCGCTTTTGGCCAGGTCAGGTAGTACTGCATGTCTATGTTTTCACTTCAGAAGCTATTAGGCAAAGAAGACAAGTTTTTTACGCTGCTCGAGGCCAGCGCGGAGGAGGCGCGTACGAGCGTGCAGGCCCTGGTGAAGCTGAGTAAGAGTCTGGACAAACCGGTGGCCATAGACGAGTTCACGTACGTGCGGAACAAGGACAAAAGGATCACGAGCGAGATCAGCGCCGCGGTATATACCACCTTCATTACCGCCCTGGAACGTGAGGATATTGAGGAGCTGTCAACCGCGCTCTACAAGATTCCGAAGACGATCCAAAAGTTCACAACCCGCATCCTGATCGCGCCGCAGTACGTGATAGGGATAGATTTTTCGACTCAGATCGGCTTGTTGGAGCGGGCCACGGACATTGTGCTGGAGCTGGTCAAGTCCCTGCGCCAGGGCATGAATCTGGATAAGGTAAAAGATCTCAATGAGAAGCTGCAGTTTCTCGAAAGTGAGGCGGACAACCACATGACGACGCTCTACAAGGAGTTGTTTAATGGCAAGCATGAGGCAGTGCAGGTGATCGCGCTGAAGGATCTTTATGAATTGCTGGAAAAAGTGATCGACCGCTGTCGGGACGCTGGCAATGTCATCGCCCACATAGTTCTGAAGAATTCCTGATGCGCCATGATTCTCCTGCTGACGGTCATCGGCGTGGCGTTGGTGTTCGAGTATATTAATGGCTTTCACGATACCGCCAACTCGATTGCCACGGTCGTTTCCACCAAGGTTTTAACGCCGCGGCAGGCCGTGCTGCTGGCCGCCTGCACTAATTTGCTGGGCGCGCTGTGGGGCACGGCGGTGGCCCGGACCATCTCTTCGGGTTTGATCGATTCCAATGTGGTGGCGATGACCTCTGACATCATGATTTGCGCTTTGCTGGGTGCGATTGTATGGAACCTCCTTACCTGGTGGTTCGGGCTGCCGTCGAGTTCGAGTCACGCGCTAATTGGTGGTCTGTGCGGTTCGGCGCTGGCTGCCTCGAACAACAACTGGCTGGTGATCATTTGGTCTCAGCCAAACCCACAACATTGGTACCATGGCAAAGGGATGCTGTGGAAAGTGATATTGCCGATGGTCACCTCGCCAGTTGCCGGATTGGTTCTGGGATTTCTGGTGATGGCGCTGCTTTATCTATTGCTGCAGAACGCACGCCCTGCTCGTGTGAACCGTTTCTTCGGCCGGGCGCAAATGGTGAGCGCCGGGGCAATGGGCTTCATGCACGGGACCAACGACGCGCAGAAAACAATGGGGATCATTGCGCTCACGCTCTTGGCCGCCACGAAAGCTGGACATCTAGGAGGGGTGCCAAGTTGGCTTTCCTTCCTGCGAACGCCCGAACCGCTCCCGGGCCAGGAGATGGAAATCGCGGTGTGGATCAAATTGGTTTGCGCGCTGACAATGGCTGCCGGCACGGCTGTGGGTGGGTGGCGCATCATCAAGACGCTTGGACACAAGATGGTGAAGCTTCACCCGATCAACGGGTTTGCCGCCGAGACCAGCTCCGCCGCTGTCATCTTCGCGGCGACGCACTTGGGCATTCCCGTTTCCACCACGCATAACATTTCTGCCGCCATTATGGGGGTCGGATCGGCCAGGAGCCTGAATGCCATTAAGTGGACGGTGGTCGAGCGAATGGTCTGGGCGTGGATATTGACGATCCCTGTGACCGGATTGCTCGCTTACTGCTTTGTGCGCTTCCTGCGGGCGCTCGGGTGAACAGAGTCTGAGGGCGGTGGCTTGAACAGTCCACGAACCAACGGCCCGGCGCTGATTTCGGTGGATCAAGTCCACACATCACGTTCGGGTTCACTCGTCCAAGCACTCGCGCACAGCTTTGGTCAGGGCGAGGCGGGTGTAGGGTTTCTGCAAGAAAACGGCCCCGCCTTTGTGGAAGAAGTCCGTGTTGGTCTCTTCCATGTTATAGCCGCTGGTGAAAACGATTTTCGCGTTGGGCTGCCGGGCTACAAGCTTTAAGGCCAGATCCCGTCCCGACATGCCGCCGGGCATGACCATGTCCGTGAGCACAAGGTCAATTGCGTTGGGGTTACGGTCCCAGACTTGCAGGGCCTCGATGCCCGAGCCGGCCTCGAGCACGTTGTAGCCGCAATCCTCGAGGATGACGTGAGCCATGTCTCGCAACACCGCTTCATCCTCGACAACGAGAATTGTCTCATGGCCGCCCAGCACTGTCGCGGCCGTCGGGTCGGCTTCCGTGGGCACGGCCTGGACTGGTTCGGTTTTGGCGGGCAGGAAGACGTTGAAAGTGCAGCCTTGGCCAACTTCGCTGGTGACATCGACCCAGCCTTCGTGCTGTTTGACAATGCCATAGACGGTCGCAAGGCCCAGGCCAGTGCCTTTGCCGACATCTTTGGTGGTAAAGAATGGCTCGAAGATGTGGCCCATCGTGGTAGTATCCATCCCGCATCCCGTATCGCTTACGCGCAGGCAGACGAACGCTCCCACGCGGGCGTCGGGTCGAGTCTGCACGTAGGCATCAGAGATTTCGACGGGATTGACACTAATGGTCAAGGTGCCGCCTCTGGGCATGGCGTCACGGGCGTTGACGGCGAGGTTCATAATAACCTGCTCGATCATGCCCGTATCGGCATCGACCAGCGGGATTTCGGGCGGTGGATGGAATTCGAGTGCGACGGGCTCACTCAGGATGCGTTTGAGCATCTTCGATAAGTTGCTGACGACTTCACGCAAGTCAAGCAGTTTGGGCTGCATTACGTTCTTGCGGCTGAACATCAGCAACTGGCGGGTGAGGCCGGCGGCTCGTTCCGCCGCAAAGTAAATGGCCTGCGCCGATTCGAGCATTCCGGGCGGCAGGTTGGCCTTAGCCAGGACCATGCCGGAATGGCCCTGGATGACGGTGAGCATGTTATTAAAATCGTGCGCGACCCCGGCGGCGAGCTGGCCGATGGATTCCATCTTCTGAGCTTGGCGAAACTGGGCCTCGAGCTTCAATTTGTCGGTAAGGTCAGTGACGTAACAATGCACCACATGGCTGATGGCCACGGGATGAAACGACCAGGAAAGAGTGCGTCCACCCAATTGAGTTTCCAAGCTTGGAGAGCTTTGGCACGTCTGGAGGCAGTGACTGACGATTTCAGGGATGTTGGAGGGTAGAATTGCCTGCGGATGGGCTTGGCCCACCGAGGTGGCCAGCTTCGACGCCGCTTCGTTGAAATAGGTGATGGTTCCCTCGTCGGTCAGTTCCATTGCCGGGTTGGGGTTGAGCTGCACGAAAGCGGCGAGTTTGACTAATTCACCCTCAGCGCGAATCCGTTCCACCGCCATGGCCAGCACCGTCGCGAGCGAGAAAAGGAAATGGATTTCGTCCCCGGTAAACTTGCGATGGCGCGCCGTGTGCGCCCCAAGGATGCCAAAGGCACGCCCATGTCCGGAAATGGCGACGGTCGCTCCGCTCACGACCCCATGGTCGATCAATAGGGAGGAGCCATGGAACCGGGTCTCCCCGGGCAAGTCATCAAAGTAAACCGGCTCTCCCGCCGTGAGCGCAAATCCACACTCGGTCTGTGGTTCCGCCGGCATCAGCACCTTGCCGACGCAGCCATCTTTCCAGCCGACGCCCGCCCGCAGCAGCAGGTGTTTACCATCGAGTTGCAGTTCAAGGACGTGGCAATACTCGACCTCGAGTGTCTGTGCGGCCAGCATCACGGTCTGGCTCAGGAGGGCGGGAATATCGTTGCTCACCATCGCGAACTGGCCCAGGGCACCCACGACGGTTTGTTGGAAAGACCGATTGAGAAGCGTGCGCTCGGCTCGTTCGCGTTCCTGAACACGCTGGTCAAGCGAGGCGGCCATGGCATCAAACGCCCGTGCCAACTCGCCCAGTTCGCCCCCTTCCCGCGACAGTCCCGTGCGGCTGCTCAAATGGCCCGCGCCCAACTCCTTGGCCGCCTTCGAGAGCATGCGAACCTGCCGAAGGATGAAGCGTTCGCCGCCGAACCAGGCGGCCGCCAGAGCAAGCAGCCCCACCGAAAAACAGGTCCACGCCATGTGCGAGCCATATTGTTCTACATGGTTATCAGCGTTATACTTGTCCAGATAGTACAACATCACCCAGGCCGGCGCGATGGCTAAGAAGACGGTCCCGACCAATCGAACCCGCAGGCTGGAGAAACTGGTCATCGGCTGTTCAGGTGTTCGATGCGATGGCAGAATACTAACCGTTTGGCTCGCTGGATGCAAGAGTTTCTGCGGATGTTCGTCGATGTCGTTTTGATCGGCATCTCTCCCCCGCCGGCTGCCGTCTCTGGGCCGAAGCCATGACCCGGCCTGGCTGCCATGCTCGGCGAAAAGCCATCTGCTCTCTTCAGAACAGCAGGATTTAGACGCCAGCCTCGGGAGTTTGATCATTTCACACTGTTCAGTTTCCAGATTTGGCTTAGTGTGCCTGCATGACGTTGACCGAGCAAATGACCCAATTGGCCAGGCAAGCCAAGGCCGCTTCGCGGGACCTGGCCCTGCTGGCCACTCCCGACAAGAACGCCTGCTTGATCGCGATGGCCGACGCGCTCGAACAAAACTCCGCCGCCATCAAAGAAGCCAACGCGCTCGACGTGGAGTCCGGCGCGAAGATGGGCCTTTCCTCGGCCATGCTCGACCGGCTCAAGCTTGATGACAAACGAATCACGGGAATGGCCAAGGGCCTGCGCGAAGTGGCCGCTCTGCCCGACCCCGTGGGCCGGGTGCTCGATGAGCGGGTCCGGCCCAATGGCCTCAAACTCCGCAAGGTGGCGACGCCCATAGGCGTCGTGGTTATCATCTACGAGTCGCGTCCAAACGTGACCGCAGATGCCGCCAGCCTGTGCTTCAAATCCGGCAACGCGACAATTCTGCGGGGCGGCAAGGAGGCATTGAACTCCAATCAAACCATCGCGCGCATCATGATCGCGGCAGGCAAGCAGACCCTCGCCACGTTTCCAGAATGCGCCATCCAGGTGATTCAGACCACGGACCGCCAGGCGATCAAAGAACTGCTCTCGCTGACGCAATACGTGGATTTGTGCATGCCACGAGGCGGGGAGAGTCTCATCCGTGCTGTGGCCGAGTGTTCGAAGGTGCCGGTGATCAAACACTACAAAGGGGTTTGCCATGTTTATGTCGATGCCGATGCGGACTTAAGAATGGCGGAGGACATCGTCATGAACGCAAAGGTGCAGCGTCCGGCGGTCTGCAACGCCATGGAGACGCTGCTGGTGGACCGCAGAATCGCCTCTGCCTTTCTGCCGGCGATTGGTCAACGCCTTGGCGAACGGAACGTTCAACTCCGAGCGGACGCTGAGGCCGAGGCGATTTTGCAGTCTGCCATTCAAAATCCGAAATCCGAAATCCGCCGCGCAACCGAGCAGGACTGGTTCACTGAATACAATGATTACATCCTGAATGTGCGAGTGGTGGACGGGGTCAAGGAAGCAATCGACCACATCAACCATTATGGTTCGTCGCACTCGGACAGCATCGTCACGGGCGCCGAGACGCGCGCGAAGCAGTTCCTCGATGAGGTCGATTCCGCGGCGGTCTATTGGAACGCGTCAACACGGTTCACGGACGGCGGCGAATTCGGCATGGGCGCCGAGATTGGGATCAGCACGGACAAGATCGGCGCGCGCGGGCCAATGGGTTTGGAAGAGCTGACCAGCTATAAATGGGTGGGGATTGGCAACGGGCAGGTTCGGTCCTGAGCAGCGTCGGGGGAGAGGATTTAGATCGAAGCCCGTGTCCACGCCACCCACTTTGACTGAAGCCGCGCCCGGGGAGCGCGCGCGTTTCGTCCGCGATCTAATGCCGGCGGAAGGCCTCTTCGCCGGCCACGATTGGCGAGTCTCTCCTGCTCCATTCCGGCTCGGAGCCGCTCTGGCGAAAGATCTGGAGACACTTGGCCGGGCGCTCTTGCAGTTCTATCGCGCCGTCAATTTACTCTACCGGAAGAGCGTAGAAGGCAAGCAACCCGAATGGGTCGCTCGCTGGCTGGACCAGGGCAAGCCGGCCGAACTCATCGCATTCCAGCGATCTTCGGCGGTGAGGAATGATGTGCCACGCGTCATACGTCCGGACCTGCTTATCACCCAGGACGGCATCCGTGTGACGGAACTCGATTCGGTCCCTGGGGGCATCGGGCTCACCGCGTGGCTCAATCAGACCTACTCGCGGATGGGCATGGACGTGCTGGGTGGCGAGGCGGGGATGCTGCGCGGCTTCGGCAGTATTTTCGGCTCGGCTGCCACCGTCCACATCGTGGTGTCCGAGGAAGCTGCGACTTACCGGCCAGAAATGGCCTGGGTCGCCAGCCAACTCGGCGATTCACAATTCAAGCTTCGGGACTCGAGCTTCACCGAGTTCGCAGACGGCGACGCGGTTTACCGTTTCTTCGAGTTATTTGACATGGCCAACGTACCTGCCGCCAAGACAATTCTTGAACTCACAGCCGCCAAACGGATTCGGTTGACCCCTCCGCCCAAGCCGATGTTTGAGGAGAAGATGCTCTTTGCGCTGCTTTGGAACCGACATCTACGAAGCTTTTGGCGTCAGGAACTGGGTGAAAGCTTTTTTCAACGGCTGCTTCGGTTGGCTCCTTACACTTGGGTGGTGGATCCTGCGCCGCTTCCGCCGCACGCGGCAATTCCCGAGTTGGACCTGACTGATTGGCGCCAACTGCAGGCACTTTCGCAAAAGGAGCGCGAGCTCATATTGAAAGTGTCGGGCTTTTCCGCGCAGGCATGGGGTGCGCGGGGCGTTTATCTCGGCAGCGACCTGTCACATGGAGATTGGGCCGCTGCCGTGGACAAGGCCATCGCGAGTTTCGCCACCTCGCCCTACGTTTTGCAGCGCTACCATAAACCGGGGTTGGTGGAAGCCGCCTGGTTCGATTTCGACCGCGACCAACTCGTGCCGATGAATGGGCGGGTGCGCCTTTGCCCTTACTATTTCGTTGCGGGCGAGGCCGATGCGGCCCGCGCGAGCTTGGGCGGCGTCCTGGCCACCATTTGTCCAGCCGATAAGAAGATTATTCACGGCATGACCGAAGCGATCTTTGCCCCCTGTTCGGCCTGAAATCCTTTGCCGTCATTGTCTGATCCTCGGCATTTCCGCTTGCAGCATACGCTGGCTCTTCTCTGGCTGCCGGATATTTTCGATAAAATTACTTGCGCACTAGAGAACCTCAGGCATTATTAGTCTCGTATTTCGGATCGCGGGGTGGAGCAGCCCGGTAGCTCGTCAGGCTCATAACCTGAAGGTCGCTGGTTCAAATCCAGCCCCCGCAACCAGTTCAGGCTATTCACTCCCGTTTCCGCACCTCGACCTGGATCCGGCTGAGCTTCTCGAAGAGCTTCCCCCGGCGGCGTAACGGCCACCAATCATAGAGATAGATCTACATCGGCCGCCACATCGCCACCCAGCCCGCTATCGTGAGGCTCTCCCGCGCCAAACTTTCAAAAGCTCCGGAACCGCGGCCAGCAAGAAAGCTGCTCGCCGCCAGGCAGGCGGTCAGGAACAGAAGTCCAGTAATGAGGCTCTGGCGGCCATCCTTCATCAAGTGCTTAAACTCCAACCGGTTTAGTTTTGACCGATATGCGAAGTAGTTTTGGACAGCCTTCTCGATCACCGGTTGCGGCTCTTCTCCCCGGGGGAACTCGTTCAGATGCACGACCAGCCGGACCGGTTCGTCCAACGGGAACTCGCGCATCCAGCTCACGATGAATTCTTCCGCGTCGTGATCAAGATCCTTCTCGTGAAACGGCGAAGGGTCCATCGTGTTAAAAAGCTGGTTCAGGCTTTGCAGGTTCAACTCGATGCGATGGGGCTCCGACCCGCCCTGGCCACCTGAGGTCTGATTCATGCGCGGGAGCGTATCAGAAAGTGCCAGAAGTTCCACAATTCGATGGCGAAGCGAAGCCCAGATCCGGTTTCGAAACCTCGGTTGGCTCAATCCAGGGCAGACTTTGCCGCAACCGTATCACAAGCCGCAAGGCCATGACAAATTCCTCCAGGGAAAACGGCTTCATCAGTGCAAAAATCGGGCGCAACTCGCTAAGCGCTTCTGGAGTCATGTACGGCTCCAACGCCGTCATAATCGCGCACCAGCCCCCGTGGGTGTTTTGCGCGAATCTGGCGCACAAGTTCATGTCCGCTCAACCCTGGCAGGCGCGTCTCGGCCAGCACCAAGTCATATTCCTGCTTCGCGAGCCACCGAAGAGCCGACCAAGGATCGGGGGCGAAGTCCACGTGAACCAGTGGAAAAACCGAGCGCATGATCATCTGAATCGACGCGCGTGGCCCCTCATTGACATCCACGACGAGCATGCGGAACGCCGGTGACGCGCTCGGCTGGGTCGCGACCAGCGCGCAATCTGGTTGAGCCAGGTTCACGGTTGATGAGGCTGCGGTCACAGCCCAAAACTGTCAAGGAAACCGGACCGTGCCATAGGCTCGAACCGGCGTGAAGAATTACCCGCAGCCCGGCTGCCGTTGTCAACGAGACAGCGGAAGCAGGCGGGCGCTCGGAGTCCCCTGTCTACCGACAGGCAGGCGGCTCCAACCGACTTCGGCGGGCTTCTTGTCCACAGTTGCGTGGGCAACGGACGCCAGCCGTGCCGGTCACCGAGCAGGACGACGGAGTCCGACTTCTGCCTTCTTCTGCCTTCTTCCTTTCCTCTGTGCGGGGTGTCACCGCCTGGCCACGGGTAATTTCTGCCCGGCAAATCCGCATAGTGCTCTGATCCGGGGCGGCTTTGTTGCTGATGCCCCCCCTGTCCGGCGTAGCCATGGCGAAGTCGGAAGCGCAGGTCAATCGCTTGAAACTGGAAGCCGTTCTGCGCGCAAAGCTGCTCCAGCTTGGGAAACACCTGCGCCTGCAGCGCGTTGCGCTCCGGCTTCAGGTCGCTAAACGTCGAACTGACGAAGACGCGAATGACGGGACACAAACGTGGCTTGGAGCTTTGCTCGGTCATGGTTTGTGATGCTTACTTTGAAACAACAGACATGCCGCGATACCAAGCCCAATTCCCAGGTCGAAGAACTCCAGATTTCATTTTCATGCAATTGCGTCCAGAGGGAAAATCTGGATTACGCCGTCTTCCAAACCCGCAACCAATCGCCAGCCATCGGGGGAGAAAACAACACATTTGGCAAGTCCTTCAGGCCGCACAGACGTCTTCTTTGCTGCATCAAAGGAGATGTCCTCAACGCGAATAATTCCGTCGGCCGCCACGCTTGCGAACAGGTGCCCGCCTTGCGAGTAGGCTAGGCTTTGGATACCTCCCTCATGCCCGCGCAGGACCGCCATTCCTTGCCCGTTCTGCGAGTCCCATAGTCGCACCGTCCCATCCCTTGACCCGCTGAGTATCCGTTGTCCATCGGGTGAAAATGCCACGCTGGTGACCGAACTCTCATGTCCGCTAAGAACGGCCAGTGCCTGACCACTCTGCGCATCCCATAATCGCAGTGTTTTGTCCTCCGATCCGCTGAGGACGCGTTTACCTTCGGGTGAAAATGCCACGCTCTCGATCGATCTCTCATGCCCCACAAGCTTGGCGAGTTCCTGTCCAGTTTGGACGTCCCATAGCCGCACCGTCTTATCGGAAGATCCACTGAGCACGCGGCGACCGTCGGGTGAAAACGCCACGCTGTGGCATCGTCCCTCATGCCCGCGGAAGACAGCGAGTTCCTGCCCGCTCTGCGAGTCCCACAACCGCATCGTCCCATCCCTCGATCCGCTCAGGATGCGTTGTCCATCGGGCGAAAACGTTACGCTGGTGACTGAACTCTCATGCCCGCGGAGGATGGCGAGTTCCTGCCCACTAAGCGCGTCCCACAGCCGCACGGTCTTGTCATCCGACCCACTTAACACACGGCGGCCATCGGGTGAAACCGCCACGGTCTTGACGCCTTGTTCATGTCCGCTCATTGCCGTAGCTCCGCGGAGGATCAAAAATTCCCTTAGTTCCGTAAACACGCCCGTTGTTACTATCGTTATTAGTTATCATAATATTCATCCTCCATTACTTTGATATATTAAACTCTGTTAATGTCCTTTCACAGGCGACTCGTACCCATTCAGCCATAGAAATCTTATTATGGTCGGTGATTTCCTTGATCTGCTGAAAAACTGATCCCGAAAATGCTACAGTTAATGATGTTGTCTTCATTGTTAAACCCTCCTTAAGGGATAATGGATTTGAAAGGGATGAACCTTTCATTTATATTTTTGTTCTGCCTTGCATCCGACATTGGATTTTGGCTTGGGGAAAAGGGGGCACTCATATTAACGTGCCCCTTTTTCTTAAAAAACACTAAAAAAACCACTTAAAACGCACGCGCGTGCGTTTTGCCCTATTTTTTGCCCTTTTTC
>JBAXTC010000135.1:0-13721 GCA_037130375.1 Verrucomicrobiota bacterium
GTTTCAAGAAATCGTAGCCGCCGACGGCAGTCGGCGCTAACACTCCGATAATCGAGGAAAAGTGCGCCGACTCCCGTCAGCGGCTACAGATTTGTGGGTTCTTGAATCCGCCCTGCGATGCCTGTTTCACGCTGACTTTTTGCTTCACTCCGGCCACAACTGACCCTAAGATGCCCCTTGTGACCGCAGAAACGTTCAGGCCGGAAATCGAAGAGGCGATCAGCGCTTACGAAAAGTTCGTGATTTGCATCGATAAAATCCCCGAGGATTTTGAAACCACGCTGATATCCCTGGTGAGCAAGGCGACCAAGGCTTACGAAGGCCGGGGGCCGGAACTCCGCCACGGCATCGCACTCGACAAGCGTGTCACTGTCATCCTGAGCCAGAACGACGGGGCGCGTCCGCTCTGCGGGATTTATTTCAACCTCCACTCGCCTTATCAGAAGCAGCCGCTGGCCAAACCCGTCGGACACATCACGGAACCAATCGACGGCACCCCGTCGAAGTCCGAGGGATAAAGCCCGTCTCCCATCAATCGGGGCGCACTTCGTCGCCCACATCGGGCGCTCCCGTCAGAATATCAGCCACGACGTTTCGGTCGCGCTGCGGGCCAGTCACTTTGACTTCGGCGACTTTTGCACCATGCCGGTAAAGGTTCAGGCGCTGATCCATGGCCGGCATTTGATCGAGGGGAAAGCTCAGCACCACGAAACGCGCAACCGCATTGACCCGGACCACTTCACCCGCCAGAACGGTTTTCGATGGGGCGTCCGCCCCCTTCCCGGCACCGGCAGTTCTGGCGCGGGGCGAGCCGGTGCCAGGCGGCGGCGGAGCCTTTTTCCGCGCGCAACCGGAAGCGGCCATCGCGAAGAGGAGAATCACCACAAACAATACTCTCATAGGCGCAATAAAGTCTCTGGCTGTGGCGCGGTCAACTCACAAATCAATACAGCAGATACTTCTGCCGTTGCTTCAAGAACGCTTCTTCACCCGGCTTCCAGGACGCGACGATCTCCGCCGCGGGCGTTCCCGCCTGCAATGCCTTGCGCGTTGCGTCGGTGCCGTTGACTTTGTCGAACATGTTGAAACTCTTCTTGCGCTTAACCGCTTCGGCGAACAAATCGCGGTCGGCCAGCTTCTTCAACGCTTCGAGCGCGTAGAAATTGATCGCCGTCAGCGGCGCGCGGGACGGGTCGAGGAAATAAACCTGCGCACCGTCGATCACCTCGCCGGCGAACGTGAAATAATACGGCTTGTAGGTGACGGGCTGGAACTTGACGCCTGGCAGGTGGTAGCTGTTGAGCAGGTCAGCCAGCTTGTGCGCATCGAGGTTCGGCGCGGCGATGCACTGGAACGGGAGGGTGTAGCCGATGCCGGTGCTTACGCCGCCGATTTCACCGAGCATGCCGGTGGCCACCTGGAACAGCGCCGACTCTCCGTGCGGCACGTGCGGCGAGGAGGGAACCCAGGGCAGACCGGTGTCGCGCCACACCATCCCGCGTTTCCAACCTTTCATCGGCACAACCGTCAATTTGCACCGATTGGTGATCCACCCCTCGCCATTGATCATCCGCGCCAATTCGCCGCACGTCAGGCCATAGACATAAGGGACATCCCATTTGCTGACAGCCGAGCGGAACTTGTTCTCGACCATGGTGCCCTCGACCCGTTTGCCGCCGAGCGGATTGGGCCGGTCGAGTACAACGAACTCGACGCCGGCCTCGCCGCAGGCATCCATCGCCATGCCCATCGTGCTGACAAAGGTGTAGGAACGGCAGCCGGTGTCCTGCAAATCATAGACCAGCGCATCGAGCCCCTCAAGCATCTCGCGCGTCGGCCGTTGGGTTGCGCCGTAAAGCGAATGCGCTGGCAGACCCGTGCGCGCGTCGATGCGGCTGGCCACTTTGTCGCCCGCCGGCACATCCCCGTAAATCCCATGCTCGGGTCCGAACAGCGCGACCAGCTTCACCCCCGGCGCGGCGCGCAAGACATCGATGGTAGTGTCCAAATTGCGATTCACACCCGACGGATTGGTAATCAGCCCGACACGTTTGCCTTTGAGCGCCTTAAACCCGCCGCTGGCGAGCACTTCGTTGCCAAGCTTCACTTCGGCCGTGGCGATCAAGGGCAGCGACAGTGCCAAAACCAGCAGACTGCGATGCCCCCAGGAACGCGAACGGCGGCTGGGACGGTTGATAGTCTCAAATAAGTCACATGGCTTGCCTGCGGAATCGGGCCGGGCGAATTCCTTCGCCGGCTGAAGCCATGTTGACCGTTGACAGGGCAGAATCGTTTTCACTGCCGGCGAGCTTATCGAGCCTGGCGCTGAATGCAAAACAATGGTTCATCCGGGGACGATGTCAATTGTCCCCTCGGCGGCTTCTGAGTGGTCCAGCGCTTTCTGGCCACCGTTCAGCTAGCGGACGGTCCTTCGATGATGCTGTCCTTGTGTTCAACCAGCTTGGTGACCAAGCTCTTTTCAGCGTCGTTCTTGGCGATGCCGCTTAATCTTGAGCCGATCTGCACGGCCAGTTTGCAAAGTGCATGGTCGGGCACTGGCGGCAGTGCAAATTGCAATCCCCCTTCATTCCCACCGTTTACCATAATTAGCCTCAAACCCTTTAATCAGGCTGGTTTAAAGGGTTTGGCGGTCCGGGCACTAGTTTGGCCCCATATTAGCTACGGGAAAAGGCACGACTCATGAAAGCCGGCGAATCAACTCCAGGGTAGCCAAACGGTGAAATCAGCTACACTCAGCGCTCTTGCCTTGCTCGCCCACTGGCGAGCTGAGGGCCGCTCATACGCCTGCTATGAGAATGTGCCTAAGTCGAAACTGATGATGACCATCACGAATAAGCCCATTTTCGAGAAGGAAGAGAACGGCAAGAGGCATCACCGCGTTGAGCGGTCCTGCGTTAGCTCGGGCAGTGTCGCCCGTCTCTAAACAACATTTATGAAAAAGAACAAACATAACAATACAAAGAGCACCGCGCCCCAACTGGAGCCGGTCCGCTTTGAATTCACCCATCCCACGGCCAGCACCGTTTGTGTCGCAGGAACCTTTAACGATTGGCACGCCGAGGCCAAACCGCTGCGACCGGTGGGCGACGGTCGTTGGCTGAAGGAAACGGCCTTGCTGCCAGGCAGTTACGAGTACTGCCTGGTGGTGGACGGCGAGTGGATGCCCGATCCGCACGCCCGGGAAACCGTACCCAACCCGTTCGGCGGGAGAAACTCAATCCTCAAGGTGGCCGACTCCCCACTGGCGGCCCATCTCGCCGACGCGGAAAACTTGCCGCTCAAAAACGCTTACAAGCCGAAGACTCAGGCTTCGGCTCGATAAGTTTAACGCGCAATTCGGCGGGAAACCCTACGGCGTGAAGCTCTTTGAGACCGACGAGAACGACAAGGCGAAGATCGACGCTTACCTGGCTGCCACCGTTCTGCTGGAAGCCCTGGCGCTCACCCCCTGGTGCTTGAGCCTGCACAAGGCGATCTCCAGCGCCGCCTCCCCATCGAGTTGAACTGAACTTGCGGGAGGTCGGTCAACTCTTTAACACGCTGGACCATTCACCCTTCCACGAGCGGGACCTCCACCATGACGCGGAGGAATTCATCCTGAGTTGGGTCCGGGAGTTCCCGATAAACGCCCCGGTCGTCCTCGTCGTCTTAGTCGCACCTCCTGCCAAGTGGAGCACCGGTGTTACCATTCCAACGGATGTCAGTCTCTCGGGTGGCCCAAATGATGTCTGGATATTTCAGATAGCGGGAAATCTTACTCTAGCCTCTGCTAAGGCTGTTCTCCTGAGCGGCGGCGCACAGGCCACGAACATCTTCTGGCAGGTAGCCGGCGGTGTGGGTGTGGCCCTTGGAACAACCTCCCACTTCGAGGGCATTTTACTCGTTCAGAAAGCCATTACCCTGCAAACTGGCGCATCCATCAATGGCAAACTCCTGGCGCAGACTGCCGTTACCTTGGATGCCAATATCATCAACGCTGCAACTTCCCTCACTGTCGTCTTGCGCTCGTCGGCAGTGGTCACCGGTCCGTACAATGATGCTCCGGGGCAGTCAGTCAATCTCGCCACTAAGACCATAACGGTTCCTATGTCCGGCAGTATCGAGTTCTATCGCATTTGGTCGGACACCCCGCGCACCCTTATAGCAATCACTCTCTCGGGTGGCAACGTGGTCATAACCTATAATTAGACTGGGGACTGGTGTCGCCAGAACGAAGCATGATCAGTCTCACATCCGCCCGAGCAGCCGCTAGAGCGGACAGCGAATTGAATTGGTTTAAGCCTTAAAAGGACCGGGTTCGGCGACGAGTAGAATCAGCAAGTAAACAACCCCGTGCAAAGCACAGGATCTTCGGAAGGCCCTATTGGGGGGGGGCAAATAGTGTGATAGCAAATGGGCAGGAGCATAGCCCGACACCCGCCACAGTAGGCTGTGGTTTCTGAAAACAATGAACCATTTCCTTTTGGGACGCATCGATCTGACCGTGGCACTGGGATGGCTACTGGTCACGAATTCCCTGGCACAATCGCCCCCATCGGGAGCAACCAAGCCCTTTAGTAAGACGGTTTTGCACCAGGCCAGTGCGGAAGTCGTCGCTCTGCCGCAATCCGTTCCCGACCCGCTCGAACCGGTCAATCGCATTGTTTATGGCCTCAACCGGGGGATCATGACTGGGGCGGTCAAGCCGACCGCCAAGCTTTATCGGTTCATCGTCCTCAAACCGGTCAGGACGGGGATTGGCCACTTTGGCCGGAACATCACGTTCCCCGGGCGGCTGGTCAACAACCTGCTACAAGGAAAGTGGGGCGGCGCCCGCGATGAAACCTACCGCT
This sequence comes from Verrucomicrobiota bacterium, assembly GCA_037130375.1. Taxonomy (GTDB): domain Bacteria; phylum Verrucomicrobiota; class Verrucomicrobiia; order Limisphaerales; family UBA8199; genus JAPLUA01. Next base: position 4,854 of record JBAXTC010000135.1, read on the forward strand.
TTGGCTGTAACACGACGGTCGGCGTGGCTGGGTTCATCGATGTGGGGAGCAAGTGGAACATCCCGAAGTCGGACGCCGATCTTGGCCAGACATTCGGCCAATGGGGCTGGAAACCGGGATGCTACTTAATGCTGCCGATCTTCGGGCCGAGCAACGAGCGAGACACCCTCGGCTTGGCCGCTGACACCGCATCCAACCCGCTGACCTATGTCGCTCCTTACCCGTTCGCTGCAGCCAATCCGCTGACCTACCTCAGTCCCTACACCTACTGCTCCTACGGGATCTTGTATAACAATCTCAGTGATACCGTGGACGATTCTGTGCGATTCGCCCAGACCGAAATGGATGCCTATTCCGAACTTCAGTATGCCTGGACCTTCGTGCGGGAAAACCGGGTGGCTGATTTCCAGGTCCATGGGAAACCGGACCCCGCCTCCCTGGAAACACTCGAATCGGTCTTTTTCACATTCCAGAACCCCGAGTTTCCAGGGTGGGGCAAGACGCGGTCGGTATTGATTCCCGCCACGGGCAGGAAATTCAAGTTTACGTTTTGGCTGCAGCCGGGAAAAGCCCCAATCGTTTATATCGTTCCGGGCTTGGGCTCGCATCGCCTGGCAGGACACGCCCTCGCGTTGGCCGAGTTGGTTTACCAAAGGGGCTTCTCCGCCGTATGCGTCAGCAGCACGTTCAACTTCGAGTTTATGGAAAACGCCTCGACGGCGGACGTCCCCGCCTACATGCCGGTCGATGTTCATGATTTGCACGTCGCGCTGACCGAGATCGCTCACCGATTGGATACACTCTATCCGGAACGGCTCGGCCCCAGGGCCCTGATGGGCTACTCCATGGGCGCATTCCAATCCTTGTTCGTGGCCGCCACTGCATCGACCAATGTGGCGCCGTTAATCACATTTGACCGCTACATCGCCATCAATCCACCAGTCAGTTTGCTTTATGGCATCTCCAAATTGGACGACTTCTTCCAGGCCCCCCTGGCTTGGCCCGCCCAGGAGCGCGCCGCCAATATTGAAAACACCTTCCTAAAGGTTTCCGTGTTGAGCCAGAACTCGCTCTCGCCCCAACCGACCTTGCCCTTCAGCAGCATCGAGTCCAGGTTTCTAATCGGAATGACCTTCCGGTTTATCCTGCGAGACGCCATTTTTAGCAGCCAGCAGCGCAACAACCTGGGAGTCCTCCAACACCCGATCCGGAAATTGCGGCGGACACCCGTGTATCACGAAATCCTTCAATACTCCTATCAGGATTACCTTCAGAAATTCCTAATTCCCTATTATGGGTGCCGTGGCCTTGAATTAGGCGCGCCGGACGCGCTCGAAAAGGCCAGTAACTTGCGCACCTATGCCACCGGCCTCAAGGCCAACCCCAACATCCGGTTGATTCTAAATCAGAACGACTTTCTCCTGCCGGACAAAGATCTGACCTGGATCAAAACCACCTTTGCCCGGGACCAGTTAACCGTGTTTGCCCAAGGCGGCCATCTGGGGAACCTCTCTCATCCCGCCGTTCAGCAAGCCATTGCAGATGCCCTCCAGGGTTTGTGGGACCCGCTGAAGAGCGGCCCGCTGGCTCAAACTCGAACGTCGGAGAAACATTAACCGCGCGCAACACCGTTGCTGGGCTAAGTGATCGCATCCTTTCAGGATGGAGCTCCGCGGAACATGTCCAAACTCCAGGGGCGGACCTCCGGTCTGCCGGTTCACGGAGTCTTCGACTCCGTGCAGGGCCAGAGCAAGAGCAAGAGATTTGCTCCACGCTGCTCCCGGGCGTATGGCAGGTCTCCGATATGCCGCTGGAGTTTGGACATTCTGCAACCTAAACGGGAGCCAATCCCGATGGGATTGCATCTCTCAGCCCAGAGTTGGGCCATTCGTCTCCTCGTCATCATAACCGGCCACCGGTTCTCCGGCAGGAAGTGCAGCTACCAACCTCTGCGGTGGACCGGATCAGTTACCCGGAATCCACGGTGTTCGTGAATCTGACTTGATTTCAACGACCGCGTGACCAAGGGGAAGCCGCTCGCCACACTTGATTTGTGGGAACTGGAGGTTGCCGAAGTGAAATCTTGCACCCTGCACGGCCGACCGTTGCATTCTGCATGTCTGGCGAGCGTCAGATCGGGCATCGGAAGGCTGGCACCAACTCGCTACCGTCCGCCCCTCGCTTGATCCTTATTGCCACGCAGGTGGTTGGTAGCAGGGCGTTTGTGGAGTGTCTGACGGCGGTCGATTCGCGCTGATTGTGCGCTGCCGGCATTCGTGGCGCATCCATGGCACATGCCTAGCTAATGGATTCTCAGAAAGTATTACGATTGGCATCATTGCCATCAACCGCGAAAGATTATCTATGTTGCTAGTATCCTCACCGTTTCTTGCGAGTGCCCTATACATCGGCGGCAGCTCGGTTGGCCTCCTGCTCGTCATCGTCGCTGTAGTCCTACTGATTCGCGGCTAACCAGACAAACCAGAAACTCATAACCAATAGGAAATATATGTTAGGAACTGTCTTAGTGGTCCTGCTTGTTCTAGTGTTACTCGGCTCACTCCCCACTTGGCCCCACAGCCGGAATTGGGGCTACGGCCCTACCGGCGGATTGGGTGTGGTTTTGGCAATACTGGTGATTCTGATTCTACTCGGCAGGATTTGAACGCTCTGGACATTCATTCAAACGCGCCGTGTGGCCTTGGCACAACTCTGCTCAAAATCAAAGGCGACTGGAACATCACCAAAGGCAAATTGAAGCAGAAGTGGGCCAAACTCACCGATGACGACCTTCAATTCGCCGAAGGCAAGAACGATGAATTGTTTGGCCGCATTCAGAAGCGCACCGGCGAAACCCGTGAAGCAGTTGAAAAGGCCGTCAAGGAGGCCTCATGGGAGCGACCAAGACTCTCGCCAACTGGCTGACCATCGCCGCCGGGTCTATCGTTCACATCCCTCCTCTATGAACAACCGTCGTTTGCTAAAGGAAAAGGTACATACAGGAACGGTGAACCCTGGCCGGAGGTTGTCGGGGCGGATGCTCTTGGCCTATGTGGGGACTTCCCTTGGTGCATTTTTCCCAACCCACCTTCGATGCGTTGGTCAACCGTGACAAACCGGTGGAGCCGTTCGTGAAAAGTCCGCTCATGGTGCATGAGGCGCTGGCCGCAATCCGCCAACCCTTGCAGATTGATAACCTGAGCATCACCAACGGGCATCTGACCTACTGCGAGCGCGTGGTCGCTGGAGCCGATCCCGGCGTGTTGACGTTCGCGTCGGTGAATATGTCTGTCACAGGCATCGCCAACCGTGGCCCAGCGACTGCCGCCATCCAACTCCGGGGACAGGGCGATCTCATGAACGCCGGAACGCTCAAGGTGCTGATGACAATTCCGGTTGCCTCACCGGACTTCTCGTTCCACTATTCCGGTTCGCTCAGCCCGATGGACCTAACCCGCCTTGATGGGTTCCTTGACCTTGCGGAACACACCCGGATCAAGTCTGGCAACGTGCAGGAAGCGGCATTTGAAATCGATGTTAACGGCGGACAGGCTCGCGGGCGCGTGCGCGGAATCTACCGGGATTTGAAAGTCGCCGTTCTCGACCAACAAACCGACAGTGAAAAGGGATTGCGTAATCGCGTCGCCTCGTTCTTGGTGAACGTGTTGCAAATCCGGAATTCCAATGCTCCGGACGCATCGGGATCGATGAAGGAGGGGGAGGTGAACTACGCGAGAAGACCGGAGGACCAGTTTCTTCAATTTACGTGGTTCGCCCTGCGGACCGGTGTCCTCGATGTCATCAGTTATTGAATCTCGACCTGAACATCAGCAATGCCTAAGGTGACCGACCACCCACAGAAGCCGAGAGAGCCAAAACGGGAGCATCAGCCGCCGGATGCGGATCATCGCCCTCCATGAAATTCATGCAGTGGGATTGCCTGAGATAATCTGGCTATCTTCGCGCGTAATAGACGACCGCGGGAGGAAAGTTCAGGAACACGGGAACTGTGCGCAGGTGTGGGAACCGGGTTCTGATCTTCTTGCGGTCCAGCAATGAATGCTGAAATTGGATGAACATCCCGCCTTCGCCGAGGGCTTGGCGGATGCCGTCAATGATCGCGAAAGCCTTCTCTCGGCCAAGATTTCCCAGCGGAATACCGGAGATGATAAAATCAGGCTGTTCTTTTTGGTCCAGCCCTGAGAGGAGGTTTTTGGCCGAACCCGCAAACAATTCGACTCTGCCGTTGAGGCCCGCCGCCGCGAGGTTGATTCGAATGTCGCGCACCAAGGTCGGGTTGATCTCACACGTCAGGATTCGTGCTTCCGGACATCTTGCGGCCAGTTGCAAAGTGAGGGCTCCGTTGCCCGCTCCCAGCTCGATGACCCGCCCGCGATACGTTTTTGGAACCGGAGCGATCATCTTCGCGATGAGAAACCGTTGAGAAGGCACAATGCCGCCGGTTTGGCCATGTTTGACCAGGCCGGCCCAGAAGAAGTGCAGGTAACTTGCAGCCTTAGACATAGCGGTTATCTCGCAAGTCCAGCCTTCGCGGCCGTTGCTTGCGGGCCTTGCTTGTCCAGGCATTGGCGCACAGTTTGCAGGAGGGTCCGTGACGAGCACGGCTTCTGCAGGAAACGGCTCCCGGTTCGCCGGATGAAATTTGTGTTCTGGCCCAGCACATCGGCGGTGTAACCGCTCATGAAGATGACGTTTAACCTCGCCCCCTGCTTCCACAAACGTTCGGCCAGGTCGCGGCCCGTCATTCCTTCTGACATCACAATGTCCGTCACCAGCAGCGCAATCTCTCCCGCGTGCTTCTGCCATAGTTCCAGCGCTTCCGGCGCGTTCATCGCCTCCTGAATCGAGTAGCCTTTGCTCTCGAGCACCCGCCGGGTGGTCATCCGCACCGCATGGTCGTCCTCCACCAACAGGATCGTCTCATTTCCACCGCGGACATCCGCCCCAACCTCCGACGCCCCCGCCGGCTGAGCGGGAGCCGGGATGGAAGGTAAGAAGACCTTGAAACGGCTGCCCTCGCCTACCTTGCTGAATACCTCGATCCATCCCTTGTGCTGCTTCACGATGCCATAGACGGTCGCCAACCCCAACCCCGTGCCCTTGCCCACATCCTTGGTGGTGAAGAACGGCTCGAAAATGCGAGGCAATACCTCTGGGGCGATCCCGGTGCCAGTATCGCTGACGCTCAGACAGACAAATTCACCCGGCCGCGCCTCGGGATTAAGCCGCGCGTGCGCTTCGTCAAGCCCGAGATGTTCGGTCGCCACGCGCATTTGGCCACCCCCCGGCATCGCGTCGCGGGCATTGACGATCAGGTTGAGGATTACCTGCTCCATCATGCTCGTGTCGGCCTGGACCCAGGGCAAGGGCTCGGCATAATGGCATCGTAAGTCAATGTTCTCGCCGATGATCCGCGCGAGCATTTTGGTTAAATTGGCGATGACCTTGTTGAGCACCAGCGGTTGGGGCAATAACACCTGTTTGCGGCTGAACGTCAGCAACTGGCGCGTAAGATTGGCTGCCCGCTCCGACGCCTCCACTACGTGTTTAAGCCCTTCCATGGCTTGGGGGGTGAGCTGGTCCTCATTCATCAACACGATTTCGGCATTGCCGCGGATGACGGCCAGCAGGTTATTGAAATCGTGCGCCACCCCGCCGGCAAGCTGGCCCACCGCCTCCATCTTCTGCGCTTGGCGCAGTTGTTCTTGCGCTGTTCGCAGCGTCTCCTCCGCTGTGATGCGATCCAGTGCCCCACCGCAGTGATCGGCCAGCGCTTGCAGCGTCTCCAGGCTGTAGGCGTCGTAGGCCCCGATCGTATAGCTTTGAATCGATAAGACCCCCAGAACTGCCGTCCCGTGCCGGATCGGCACGAACATAAGCGAAGCCGAAGGCCGCATCTCATCACCGAAAGGCACCCCCTCGAACCGCATCGTCTCAGGGTGGTCCCGCAATATCAATTGGGCCCCCTCTTCGATTGTCCTTTGGGCGAGTTCCGTGGGCGGCGAGGTGGGGTGCCGTTCCAGGCAAACCGTGCGCCGGTCGTTGATGGTGTCCATGCTCAGCAAGTGGGTCATCTGGTGCTCGGCGGCGGAGCACAGATTGAACAGGCACGAGTCCCATCCGAGCAGGTCATCGGCCGCATCCACAATGATCTTGCCCGCGTCTCGGGCCGTCCTGGTGACGTTCAGCCGCTGCCCCAGGCTCGCAAAGGCCGCGATTCTCAACTCGGCCCGCTTGCGCTTCGTGATGTCCCGGATAATCCCAATGACTCCGATGATGGCACCTGCTGCGTTCCGTAGTGGAGCGTCTATTTGGGAGATCCAAACCGATTTCCCGTTTGGCTGGCCTTCGAGGTAAAAATCGCCCGAGCTGCTCTGTGCGCCTCCCAGAGCCTTCACGATCGAGGCCATCAGCCCTGCTTTCCCAACGGCCCCGAGCACCTCATCCGGGTGTTTCCCCAGCACCTCGTTCGCGGGCATGCCCGTCAGTCGCTCCATAAATGGATTCCACACCTGGTACTTCAGATCCGGACCATACACCACGATCCCCTCCTGGGCGCTGGCGACAATCTGCTCGTTGAACCGGCCTGACTCGCACAGGGCTTCCTCGAGTTGCTTCCGGTCGATCATGTTCTCATGCGCCACCACCATGCGAGCGGTCCCTTCGCCGCGAAAGTGCGTTACGCCAGCGGTAAACTCATTGGTTCTCATGTTCATCTGCATGCGCCTCTAGCGCAGACTGTGCCATCGACCCCTCACCGTGGGATCAGACACGAAACCAGCTCCACGGAGACCTCGCTGAAAACCTCGCAACCGCCTTGTCCTTAACGATATCGCGGACTACCCGGCTTAAACCAGAGTTGAGCAGCTCGGGCGGGGCGTAAGATGTCCGACCGCTGCCCGAGCCCGGCTGAGTATGCATAATGCACGGTCAAACCGTTCCGCTTGATGCAAATTGCATGGTTTCTGAGTTCTTCGACCGCGCACCGAATCCAGGCACCAGACCTCTAACAAGCTTGGAAACAATGCCTTACACAAACTGACGCAGCGTTGGCCCTCGACTAGCTGGAAAGTGCCCATGTTCATAGCGATAATATCCGAGCCGGCCGGGACGTTGCTGGTCGTGGATGCCGACTCGGTGCTTCGCGGCCTGAAGACGGTGGTCCTTGGCCAGCAAGGTTTGAGCATGAGTCCTAGCCATCATGCATGTTGCATGGTATGTTAATACCTCCTTCACTGGCCGGACGCGTATGCGCTCGACTCGATGCGGGGAAGCACATGATTTGCGGATTTCGCCACGGGATTATCGGGCTGTTAGCCAAAGAAGCCGCCAGCCGCTACGAAAGAAACTGCCTTGCCCCAGGCCCAACTGCAACCGGTATGAGAGCGGCTGATGGCCGAGAACATCTCGCGTTCGAGCAGCCAGATGCTTGCCTTCGTGAACGAGTTTCTGGCCAATGCTTCCGCCGACCACCGCCTGAGCATCAAGACCGAGTCGATTAGTCTCAAGGACGCAGCCTCCCGGGCCGTCCAGCAACATTGGGAAGCGGCGAAGCGCAAGCAGCTCGTCTTTCAGTTGACTCTCGAGGGGGATGGGCCTCTCGTGCAGGCGGACCCCGCCGCGCTCAACCAGGTGCTGGATAATCTCTTGTCCAACGCCATCAAGTTTTCCCCTCCCGGCAAGCACATTCATGTCACCGTGTGCTCCCCGGGTTCTCAGCACGTCGAATGCCAGGTCCAGGATGAAGGACCCGGGTTCACCGAGAACGATAAGACTCGGATGTACCACCGCTATGCGCGCCTTTCCGCCCGGCCAACGGGCGGCGAGCCTTCCACCGGCCTGGGCCTGAGCATCGTTAAGAAGCTCGTGCTGGCGATGCAGGGTGAATTGGCTTGCGAAAGCACGGCCGGAGGCGGGGCCACTTTCACGTTCCGCCTGCCACGAGCCACAGGCACACACTGATTTTTTATGAACAAGACCATCCCAAAATCTACCGCTCCCTCCACTCAGTTCCCCAAGTGCCCCACGGGCATCCAGGGTCTCGACGAAATTACCGGCGGCGGGTTGCCGCGCGGACGACCGACGCTGGTCTGTGGCGGCGCGGGCTGCGGCAAGACGCTGCTGGCTGCGGAATTCCTCGTGCGCGGCGCGGTGCAGTTCGGCGAGCCGGGCGTGTTGATGGCCTTCGAGGAGACGGAAGTGGAGTTGAAGGCCAACGTCGCGTCCCTCGGATTTGATTTGGCGGGGCTAGTCCGGCGCAAGCAGATCGTGCTCGACTACGTCCATCTCGAGCGCAGCGAAGTCCAGGAGAGTGGGGATTATGACCTGGAAGGGTTGTTCGTCCGGCTGAATCACGCGATTGATTCCATCGGTGCCAGGCGCGTGGTGCTGGACTCGCTGGAAGCGCTGTTCGCCAGCCTGCCCAACGAGGCCATCCTGCGCGCCGAGTTGCGCCGGCTTTTCCGCTGGCTCAAGGACAAAGGCGTGACCGCCGTCATCACCGCCGAGCGCGGGCGCGACCAACTGACGCGCCACGGGCTGGAGGAATACGTGTCCGACTGCGTCATCGTGCTCGATCATCTGGTCAATGACCAGATTGCCACGCGGCACCTGCGCGTGATGAAATATCGCGGTGCGCAGCACGGCACGAACGAATTTCCCTTCCTCATTGGCGCCGAGGGTATCAGCGTGCTGCCCATCACGTCGCTGGCGCTGAATCACAAGGTGTCTAGCGAGCGGATTGCCACCGGCATCCCCCGGCTCGACGCGATGCTGGGCGGACGGGGATTCTTTCGCGGCAGCAGCATTCTGCTCACCGGCACGCCCGGCACCGGCAAGACCATCATC